>JALGUI010000444.1 GCA_029820915.1 Candidatus Zipacnadia bacterium
GACGAACCTACGCCGCGCAGGTAACAAGCCCCGCAAGGAGGCCCACAATGGCTCTGCAGATATCGCTCTACACACTGCTTGCTAAGGACGTATCGCTCGAGGAGGCCGTGCGTCTGGCGGCGGGCGCGGGCTTTGACGCCGTGGACATCCGCCAGCGCGAGGACGGCATCCACATCATGCCCGACATCGGCGTTGACGATGCCCGCGACGTGCGCGCGATGGTCGAGGACGCCGGGCTGCACGTGTCCGGCCTGACCACCTACTGGGAGGTCGGCGTCGTCGAGCGCGAGGCGGCCGCGCAGCACCTGGCCGGCATCGAGCGCTCGCTGCGCACCGCGGAGGTCCTCGGCGCGAAGCTCATGCGCGTGTCGTCCGGGGACTACGACCGGCGCTACGACTACGAGGTGTGCCGCGCGGCCTTCCGCGACCAGATGGCGCGCGTGGCTGAGATGGGCGCGGCGCACGGCATCGTCGTCACGCCCGAGCAGCACGGCGGCCGCTACATCGCCTCGGCCGGGCAGTGCCTGGACATGCTGCGCGGACTCGAGCACCCGTACCTGGGGATCGTCTTCGACCCTGGCAACGCGGTCAGCGAGGGCTTCGAGCGGCCGTGGGTGCAGGTGCGGATGCTGGCGGGATGGATCCGCAACGTGCACGTGAAGAACCGCATGACCGCCGCCGGTGACCCGCTCTCGCACGCGCGCCTGCCCGGCGGCAACGTGCACGTCGATGAGGGCGTGCTCGACTGGGACGAGATCGCCGACGAGTTGGTCGCCATCGGCTACGACGGCTACCTGACCGCCGAGGATTTCGCGGAGTTCGACTCGCTGGCCGAGAAGTTCGCCTGGAACGCCCAGTTCCTGCGCGGCCTGGCCGCCCGGTGGGACTGACGGCCGCCCGCCGACTTGTGCTGCACGGATCGGGATAGGGTGGAGGCCCTCGTCCCCACCTTGTCCCGATCCTGTGAGCCAGTATGGTGCAGGTGGTGGAACGAGCGAGCGCAGAGCGGTGGAGGCTATTGCGGTGTGGTGGGGCGAGCCCCACCACACCGCGCGGACCTCGGGGGCGCCGGGAGAGCCTGCGACTCCGCCCGCCGGCGGTGGCTACCCGCCCACGCGCAGGTAGGCGTCCGCCGAGCGGCCCGAGGCGAGCTCCTCGACGTGGATGCGCCACAGGCCCGGCACGTCGTTGGCCGCGATGTTCGCGGCGATCTCCACGCGACCGTCCTTCGCGCCGTACCAGCCGCTGAACTCCGCCGCGCGACCGTGCGGGTCGAGCAGGTCCACGCGCACCGGCATGATGGCGTCGAGCGGCTCGCCGTCGTCGCCGAGCACCTCGGCGGTGATGGTGACGCTCTCGCCCGGCGCGGCCGCCTCGGGCGCGGTGATCCGCACGCTCTCGATCGCGCGCTCGGTGACCATGAACACGCGGCCCTCACCGGGGCCGAAGTCCCAGTCGATCCCCAGGCCCCCGTCCCCCACGGCGGCGGCTACCTCGCGATGGCCGACCAGGTCGTACACGTGCCCGCCGCGCGCGATGGTCAACGTGGCGCTTGTCGGCACGCCGTTCTCCATCACGAGCCCATGGTGTCCGACGTAGAGGCCGTACTCGCGCCGGTCATTGACGCCGAACAGGTAGTCGGTCGAGCCGTAGCTGCGCACGTAAGGGATCACGTCGGGCGTCGAGGAGTCGGCGTAGCGGGCGTAGTGCGGGTCGAGCTGGGCACGCAGCGCCAGGCCCTTCTCGACGTTGAGCGCCCGGGCCACGTCCGCCTGCTTGTCGCGCGTGTGCGTCTCGACCAGGATGTCCGGCGTGATGGCGGGGCACAGGTTCTCGTCGCCGATGACGATGCCGCCGCGCGCCTGGAAGGCCTGGACGGCGCGGACGGCGCTCTCCGTGAGCACGTCGCAGTCGGGCATAACGAGGACCTTGAAGCCGTCGAGCCCGTCCCGCTCGATGGTCTCGTCGAAGATGACCTGCGGCTGTAGGCCCGCGTAGCAGGCGACCAGCCACATCTCGCCCGTCCAGCCGCCGTTCCAGCCGTACGTGCCCTTGCGCGCGAACATCTCGGAGGCGAAGCTCTCAAGCAGCGCCACGTCGCTCGGGCGGCCCGGGATCTGCACGAGCGCCGGGCCGAGCGGCTGGACCACGGTCTCGCACAGGCGCTGCAGCTCGAACTTCGTCTCCGGGTGAGTGTACTGATAGGAGCCGCCGGCGACGCCGGGCAACAGCGACCCGATGCCATGGTACATGATGCCCTTGATGGGGCGGGCGATCTTGGTCCAGAACGCCTCGCGCATCTGCATCGGCGCGATGGTCACGAAGCGCACTCCGGGGATCTCGCGCTCCCAGCGCGCGACGTAGCGGCCCGATTCATCGACCGTGCCGGTGCCCTGGGGGCGCACGTCCTGGTCGGCGAAGGTGCCGGTCTGCAGTTGCGCCTCCTCGCCGGGCTCGGGAGCGGTCTGCGAGCGGTACCAGATGATCTGCGTCATCTTCATGACCTGCTGGTCGGGGCGGTTGGCGCCCGAGGCCATCTGCAGCAACTCCTCGGTCGCCAGGCCGATGCGGATCGGGTCGGGGTAGGAGTAGGTCCACTGCGACAGGTAGTCCACGTCGCCGCCGGAGCCGTAGACGTGGGCGACGCGCACCGCCGGGTCATGGAAGGTCCAGAAGTCCGGTCGCTCATCGTCGCCGGGCAGGCCCTCGTGCAGCCGCGTGTTGAGCCGGTTCCACCCATCCCCCTGCTTCCACAGCCAGCGGTAGTAGACGTAGAGCGGGTAGTCGTCGGGGATCACGCGGGTTGGCGGGAAGCCGTCGATGCTCTCGTAGTGCACCCCGCGCATGTCGCCAACCTGCTCGGGGATGTCGTAGCCGGCGAAGGCGCGGAAGGCGGCGCGGTCGTGGTCGTGGTAGCACGGGCGCGACTCGCCACGCACCTCGGTGTGGATCATCGCGGTCTGGTAGGCCGGGTGGTCGCCGTAGGCACGCGTCATCGACG
>JALGUI010000445.1 GCA_029820915.1 Candidatus Zipacnadia bacterium
GGGGCCTTGATGCCTTCTGGCAGGGCCTTGTCGAGAACCGCTCCGGCATCGCGCCCATCGACCGCTTCGACCCGACCGGACTGCGCAACGAGCAGGCCGGTCAGGTGCGCGACTCCGAGTTCAGCCCGGCCGCCTTCGGCCTCGACGAGCCACCCGACCTCGCCACGCAGTTCCTCCTGACCGCCGTGCGCGAGGCATTCGTGCGCGCCGCCATCGCTCCGGGCGACGAGCGCGAGCCCGACTTCGGCGCCGTCTACGCGACCAACTTCGGCGGAGCCAACGCCTGGGAGGGCTACGTGGCAGGGCTGCTCGCCGGCGAGGTGCGCCTCGACGCCTTCGGCGAGTCCGGTTTCCATCGCGCCGCCGAGCACGCCTGTGCCGCCTTCGGCATCGGCGGCCCGTGCCTGCTGCTGTCGGTGGCCTGCGCCTCGGGAGGCGCGGCCATCGGCGCCGCGCTCGACCTGATCCGCACCGGCCAGGCCGACGTCGTGCTCGCCGCCGGCTACGACGCCCTGGCGCCCACGCCCCTGTCGGGCCTGAGCGTGCTGCGCACCATCACCGACGACATGATCCGCCCGTTCTCCGCCGACCGCTCGGGCACCATCTTCGGCGAGGGGGCTGCGGCGCTGGTCGTCGAGGAGCTCGAGCACGCCCGCGACCGCGGCGCCAACATCGTCTGCGAGGTCCTCGGCTGGGCCGAGAACAACAACGCCTACCACTTGACCGCGCCCGACCAGGGCGGCGCGGGCATGATACGCGTGGTGCGCGACGCCATCGCCGACGCCGCCCTTGACCCGAGCGCCATCGACTACGTGAACGCTCACGGCACGGGGACCGGGCCGCACGACCCCGCCGAGGTGCAGGCGGTCAAGGCCGTCCTGGGCGCGCGCGCGCACGAGATCCCGATGTCGTCGATCAAGGCCGCCGTCGGGCACATGATGGGCGCGGCCGGCGTGGCCGAGGCCATCGCCACCGGGATGACCATCACCGAGGGCGTCATCCCGCCGACCCTGAACTACCGCGAGCCCGACCCCGAGTGCGACCTCGACCACGTGCCGAACCGGTCGCGCCCGGGCGAGGTGCGCCGCGCCATCTCCATCTCGGCGGGCATCGGCGGCAACAACTCCTGCGTCGTCCTGGGGGCGGTGAGCTGATGGACGACATCCGCGTCGCCGTCACCGGGCTCGGCGCCGTGCACGGCCTCGGCACCGGGGCCGAGCCGCTGCTCGACGCGCTGCGCGTCGGCCATAAGCCGGACACCGACCTGCTCGTTGCGGAGTTCGCCCCGGAGCACTACCGCGAGAGCCCGAAGACCTACATGGACCGCTGCTCGGATCTCGTGCTCGCCGCCTGCTACCTCGCGGTGCGCGACGCCGGGCTCGGCTGGCAGGGCCCCGATCACCCCGGCTTCGACCCCGAGCGCATGGGCGTATCACTGGGCACCGCCTTCGGCACGCTCGACTCGATGCTGAACATGACCGGGCGTGTGCAGCAGAAGGGACTGCGCTTCGGCTCGCCCATGATCTTCACCCACGCCTTCATCAACACCCCGGCGGCGCTCGTCGCCATCGAGTACGATCTGCAGGGCCCCAACATGACGCACGCTCTCGGCGACGCCTCGTCCGCCGCCGCGCTGGCGTACGCCCTGACCATGATGCGCGCGGGTCGCGCCGACCTGATGCTCGCCGGTGGGGGAGAGGCGCTCTCCGAGCCGCTCATCGCGGCCATGGACGCGCGGGGCTTCGAGGCCGTCCCGGGCGAGGGCGCGGCCATCCTCGTCCTCGAGACCGGCGAGCACGCCGCCGCGCGCGGCGCCCGGCCGCTGGCCGAGCTGTCCGGCGCGAGCTGCCTGGCGCCCGGTGCGGATGGAGCCGCGGAGCTCGCGCTGATCGCCGCCGGCGCCGAGCACGCCCGCGTCATCGACGCCGCCTCAGCCTGCGGCCATGCCTTCGGCGCCTCGGTCGCGCTGTCGGCCGCCGCCTGTATCGGTCTGCTGGCCGAGGGCGCGGGCGAGCCCCTCGCCGCCGTCTCGGCCGACGGCTCGGGCGCCGCCGTCTTCGAGGAGTGGCGCGCATGACACCCGCGGGGCTGCTCGACGCCTACCGCACTATGTTGCTCATCCGCCGCTTCGAGGAGGCGGTGGCGGACGCCTTTACCCGCGGACTCGTCGTCGGCACCGCGCACTTCTGCATCGGCCAGGAGGCGTCGGCCGTCGGCACTATCAGCGCGCTTGCGCCCGACGACCTCGTGACCTCCAACCACCGCGGCCACGGGCACTTCCTCGCCAAGGGCGCGGACCCCGCGCGCCTGATGGCCGAGCTGTTCGGCAAGGCCACCGGCTACGCCCGGGGGCGCGGCGGCTCTCAACACGTCGCCGACTTCGCCATCGGCTTCCTCGGCTCCCACGGCATCACCGCCGGGATGATCCCCGTCGCCACCGGCGCGTCGCTGTCCCAGAAGCTGCTGGGCACCGGCCGCGTGGTCGTCGCCTTCTTCGGCGACGGCGCGACCGGCCAGGGCGCCTTCCACGAGGCCGTCAACATGGGCGCGATCTGGGAGTTGCCCATCATCTACCTGTGCGAGAACAACCTCTACGCGATGAGCACGTCTGTCGCCGAGTCCTTCCGCGTCGCCTCCGTCGCCGAGCGCGCCGCCGCCTACGGTTTCCCGGGCGTGTCTGTCGATGGCAACGACGTGGAGGCCGTCCACCACGCCGTCGCCGAGGCCGCCGACCGCGCGCGCGGTGGGGGAGGGCCCACCCTCGTCGAGGCCCTCACCTACCGCCGGTGCGGTCACTCCAAGAGCGACGACTGCCTCTACCGCACCGACGACGAGGAGGCCCGCTGGGCCGAGCGCGACCCGATCGCCCGACTGGCCGCGAAGCTGGTTGAGCGCGACATCGCGACCACCGCGCGGCTCGCCCGCGTCGAGGCCGCCATCGAGGGCGAGATCGCCGAGGCCGTGCGCTTCGCGCAGGAATCGCCCGACCCCGACCC
>JALGUI010000446.1 GCA_029820915.1 Candidatus Zipacnadia bacterium
TAGGTGATGGCGCGGGTGTTGTCCCACACCTCGCCCTCACCCGCGGGGATCGCGCCGGCGTAGTTCGTCCCGAAGCCGGACCCGGCCACGTGCATCAGCCAGGCCTCCTCGGCGCGGACCGGCACCATCAGGTCGAGCGCATCGACGGTGACGTCGGCATCGCCCGCCAGCTCCAGCGTCACGGTCATCAGGCCGTCGTAGTCGAAGACGCTTCGCACCTGTGCCTCGATCCCGCCGCCGGCGATCTCCGCCCGCGCCGCAACGCGCGACGGGCCGGTCTCCGCGAATCGCGTGCCGCTGCCGGTCCAGGTGACGCGCTCGCCGCCGACCGTCGCCCGCAGCGCCATCGGGCCGCTCAGCAGCGGCGTTCCCTCGGCGGTCACCTGGCGCCACAGGCCCAGATCGCTCATCTCGTGGTCGCGCAGCACCGCCCGCACGGTGTCCCCATCGACGATCAGCGGCGTGAACGGCTCCACGACGTCGCCCGACAGACCGAGGGTGTTGTGCTCCCACTCGTACGGCTCGCGGAAGAACTCGCCGATCGCCGCGTCCTCGAGCACCTGGTCGCCGACCACGGTACAGCGCACCTCGTAGTCGCCGGCGGGCAGCTCGGGCACGTCGAAGGTCGCCTCGGCGACGTGCTCGTCGAACTCCTCCACCGTCACCCGCGCCAGCTCCGCCTCGCCCTCGACGGGCCACACGCTGATCCGAATCTGCCGCACCGCGTCGGGCTGCTGCACCCCGCTGAAGTCCACCTTGGCCTGCATCCGGTTCTGGTAGGGGCTGTAGCCGAAGTACAGGACCACCGCCCTCTTCTCGCGCTCGACGGTCGTCCACAGCTCCTCCGGCGGCTCGGTCCGGAAGCGCCACCGGCGCGAGAACCAGACGGTCTTCTCATCCTCCGAGGTGACGAGCACGCTGCCGGTCCAGATGTCACGCGCGGTCAGGGAGCGCTCGAACCGCACCTCCTCGCGCGCGCCCGGCGCGAGGCGCACCAGCTCCTGGCCGACCTGCGCGGCCATGCCCGTGATCGGGGCCTCGGCGTGCATGTTCACCCGGACCGACTCGGGCGCATCACCGGGGTTGCCGACGGCCAACCGCAGGTCCCACTCGCCCTCGAGCCACCCGTCGAAGCCAAGTATCTGCACCCGGGGCGCGTCCGGGTCGATCTCGAACCCGCTCATCGACGCGACCTGCTTGAAGCCGCCCGGCGCCGTCTCAGTGCTGCTGTACTCCCACGGCTGCTTCCAGTTGCGGGTCAACCGGAAGCGGAATGACCGCAGCGCGCCCTCAACTCCAAGGTCTGCGACCGGGATCGCGACCTCGCTGTCCCACCAGCCATCGTGGTAGCCGTTGGCGAACTGCCACCCGCCGTCCCACGGCTGCGCGGACACCGCGTCGCGCGGGTCGAACTTCGTGTCCGAGTACGCGCCCAGCGGATTCCCCGAGAACTGGAAGGACGGCGTCTTGGCGTCCTCCAACCAGTTCGGCGCGAGCCACAGCTCGACGCTGTCGTCCAGATGTGTGCCGAACGGGTCGCGGCCATCGGGCTTGATGCGCGCCAGCAGCTCCCCCTGTTCCGGCAGCTCCGAACGCACCGCGGCGAAGACCGTCTCGCCATCGGTGCCGATCCACCAGATGACCTGTCGCGCCACAGCGAGTCGCGTCTCGTAGCCGACCATCCCCACGCCGCGGAAGGCGTCGCGCCACTCGTCCTCGTCGATGGCGCCATCGACCGTGGGAACCTGCGCCATCAGCGGCGCGCGCACGGTCATCGAGGGCATAGGGGCGTCCTGCTGCGCGGCGGCCGGCCCGATCGCTACGAGCACGGTCAGGACGACAGTGGGGAGTATGACGCGCATCACGATTCGCTCACCTGTCAGTCGCGGGAGTCCGGTACGGCCATCCAGCGCCCATCCTCGTGGATCGACCGCTGGCTCACCAGGCCCGGCAGCGTCATGTCGATCGCCCGATCGACGTCTATCGGGTCCGGCTGCTCACCGCGCACCGTGGCCACGAAGTCGCTGACCACGAAGTAGTCGCTGCCCCCAGGGCCGCCCGCGCCGCCCGCAGGTACGACATGAAGACCGGCACCATCAGTCGGGGCCGGTCATCCGCGGCCCCGGCATCGGGGTCTCGAGAAGGACAGGGCGCACGCTATCAGTCACCAAGTCTCGCTGATCAACTGGTGGGCGGCCTTCGCCAGGTGCTCCTCACTGGGCATCATGTCGCGCCAGATGCTGGTGGCCGCGGCCACCTCGGGCATGGCGCGGCCAAAGGCCTCGACGGTCAGCCAGTTGTCGTAGCCGATCTCCCTCAGCGCTGAGAAGACCTGCGGCCATGGGATGTGTCCCTCGCCGGGCGTGCTGCGATCGTTCTCGGACACGTGGAAGTGGACGAGCCGATCGCCGGCCGACCTGATGGCGGCGACGGGGTCCTTCTCCTCGATGTTGGCGTGGAAGGTGTCGAGCATCATCCGCAGGTTCGGATGACCGACCTCATCCACGAAGTCGGCCGCCTCGGCCCCGCAGGTGATGAAGTAGCTCTCGAACCGGTTCAGGTGCTCGATGGCCAGGGTGACGCCGGCGTCGCCCGCGTGCTCCGCGGCCTCGCGCAGTCCCTCGACGCCCCAGCCCCATTCCTCCCCCGTGGCCCCGCGGCCGACCAGCTCTCCGCAGGGCGCGTACAGCGGGCCTATCAGCAGGTCCGAGCCCACGACGACGCACGAATCGACGCAGGCCTTGAGATGATCCACGCCCGCCCGGCGGATAGTGGGACTCTCGGCGATGGGGTTGGCCTCCGGCGGGACGACGGTCACGACGGTCCGCCCCAGGTCCAGGTCGTCAAGCTTCGCGGCGAGGGTCTGCCACGGCGAGCAGTCGGGGGCGAACATGGGCAGCTCGATGCCGTCGTACCCCCAGGCCTTGATGTCATCGAGCAGGCCCAGATGCTCCTCGGTGGCCGCCGCGGTCCACAACAGAACGTTGATGCCGATGCCGTCGTACCCCCAGGCCTTGATGTCATCGAGCAGGCCCAGATGCTCCTCGGTGGCCGCCGCGGTCCACAACAGAACGTTGATGCCGATTCTCATCGCTGTCCTCCAGTAGCTGCCAGGGACGAGCCGCCTCGCTGTGCGATGGGATCACGCCTCGCCGATCTCGACCCACTGCCCGCTCCGTGCCGACTCCAGCACGGCGTCGCAGACGATCTGGGTGTCGAGTGCGCAGCGGAAGTCAGGCTGCGCGGCCTCGCCGGACTGCAGGCCCGCGAGGAAGTCGGCCACGGCGTGGATGAAGGTGTGCTCGTAGCCGATGACGCAGCCGGGCACCCACCACCTGTCCATGTACGGGTGGTCGGAGTCGGTGACCAGTATGGACCGCCATCCGTCCACGTGGCTGTCATC
>JALGUI010000447.1 GCA_029820915.1 Candidatus Zipacnadia bacterium
CCGCCCATTCAGGATGGCAACCCAGACGGACCACAGGATCCACAGCGGGATGCCCAGCGCCATGAGGCGGATGTAGCTCGTCAGTTGCGGATCGCCGAGTGCGCTCGCGATGGCCGGCGCGGTCAACTCGCAGGCGATCATCAGTCCGAGGCCCCACACCACTGTGGTCCGGACGGACGTCCCGACGACCCCCCGCCACGCGTCGCCCGCCGCCGCAACCGCACGCTCGGTCGCCTGTCTCACCAGCGCGGCCCCCGACAGCTCCCACCAGATGATGATGGAGGTCACGACGGCCAGGACACCGTATAGCTCGGGCTGTAGCTCCCGCGCCAGGTACACGTGCAGGGCCACGCCCGCGAGGGCGGCCACGCCCATGGAGAGGGCGATCTTGATCGTGCCGCGAGCAGTGCTTCGAGCACCTTTGGCCGGTCTGCGTGCCTGTCGCTGGGGGCGTGTCATCGTCCCTGTATCTGCCCTCTCAAGAGCCCGGTCGCGCGCTGATGGCGGTGTGCGTCTCGAACCAACAGACCCTCACCCACTTCTGCCTGTGGACGCTATCCACATTCGCGCGCTCCGCTACTCCTCATTGCCTTTTCGTTATGACGCTATAGAGACACTCACAACTTGCCAGTGCATCCCGACTGAAGGATACGCCCCGGCAATCGAACTGCTGCTGACCCAAGGGTATAGAGGCGTTTGTGCCAGCGCCGCCCAGGACGGCCCGAGGAACCAGACTTCGACCACGTCTCAGCCTGAATGTCGTTTTCAGGTACATGCCAAGCCTCAGGATGTGCATCGAGAGCGACAGGGGTATGGTCGCTGGTCGCAATCCGAGTATGCGGTAGTCCGACCATCTCTGTGCGATGGCAGCCTCAAACTCGCGCGGGGTGAAGGGACTCACGTGGAGCGGGTTCCCGAAATTTCGAAGCCCGTTCGGTGTGCTTAGGAATGCACGACCGCCTGGAGCGAGGACGCGATCGACCTCCTCCAGCAAGCGCAGCGGTTGGCGGACGTGCTCAATCACCTCGAAGCAGAGCACATTGTCAAAGGTGTCCTCCGAAAACGGCAGATCAAGTGCGTTTGCCACGAGGAAATTGATCTCATCTGCCTTATCCGCACCCGCACGCGCGGCGTCAATCGCTGTGTGGCTCGCGTCGATTGCGCAGACACACGTTGGGGAGCCTTGGCCTGTTAGCCAACTTATCCCTTCACCACGACCGCATCCGTCGTCAAGGATCGCCCCAGGTAGGATGAGAGGCTTCGCATAGGCGTACCTTGCTCTTCGCAGTGCACGCTGCCAGGGATGGAGCGCCTCCAGCGATGCCGTCTGGCCTCCATCGCTTCCACCGGTACTGCCACACTCCCGATCCGGCCATAGCATTGGCATACGCTCCATCATCTCATGATTGGGCGCGACGGCACGCAAAGCGCTCGCCTGCCTCCATGCGCCGAGCGGCCAAAGGCGCCGGACTGCTTGACCCGCTGCAGGCTGGGCAGCAGGCCAGCTTTCATCCACCTGCTCACCAGGTGGTAGTCGGCCCCGTCGATCCCTATCAGGAAGAGGCGTCCACGCATCTCAGCACCCACCCTCCGCACCGAGACCGGGGGTATTGGGGGCGCTCATGCCCATGGCGTGCAGCGTCTCGCGGATTGCATCCCGCGCGTGCTGCGCATACGTGTCAGCCTGCGCCTTTGCCCTCCACTGGCGGTAGGGACCGCGTCCCAGGAGTTCCGCGGCCAAGAGCGCGAACCGCTCATATTGCCTCGCCAGCCTCGGCATGGTCACGGCGAGGCGGCTGGCGGCCGTCGGCCCGCCATACTGAAGGGTCTTCGCGAGGCAGCGCCTAGCCGCGCCCACGTCGCCAGCCTTCACAGAGCGGCGCGTCAGGCGGTCGAAGGTCTTCCGGCACAGCTCCCGGTACACCGCATCGCTGAGCGGTCGGTCATCGCCGGCCACAGCAGGATCCCACGCCTCAAGCAGCGCGTGCTCCCTGTTGAGCTTACGGGGAAGCATGGTTGACATGCTGCCAGTTCGCTTATGCTGCACATACAGCGGCAGGCCGAGCCACAGTACCTGGCCCTCGCGGGCCGCCATGCGCGCAAAAAGATCGTACTCCTCACCCGCCCGCTCGTCGAAGCCGCCCAATGCCTCGAATGTCGAGCGGGGGAACATCGCCGATGGGCCCAGCACCACGCCCCTGTCTCGGTGGAACAGAACACCCTCGCACGATAGGGCCAGCAGGCATCCGCTGGCGTGCCTGCGATAGACGTGTGGCTGGCCGCTGTTGCGGATGAAAGTCCGGCCCGTGAACACGGCCCTGCAGTTGCGCGCTCCCAGCAGGACCGAGAGCTGTATCTCCGTCTTCAGCGGATGCCACTCGTCATCGGCATCGAGCAAGGCGAGAACATCGCCGTACGATTCCGCGGCCGCCCGGTTGCGCGCATTCTCCAGCCCGCCGTTGGGCTGCCGGATCGCGATGACATCGTCGTACTCATGCAGCAGCTCCCAGGTGTCGTCGGTGGAGCCGTCGTCCACGACCACGATCTCGATGTTCGGGTAGGTCTGCGCGCGGACCGACTCGATGGCTCGCCCAAGGGTGTCCACCGCGTTGTAGGCCGGGATCAGCGCGCTCACTAACGGTTGTGACATCGCGCGCGACCTCCTCTCTTCCCTCACGTCGCGGGGCGGCCCGACCGGCCCGGCCCGCTACGCCTCGACGCCCGTCGCCTGCTCGGCACCCACGGCTGGCTCTGCTGCATCGGGCTGCGACTGCATGACGAACTTCACGATCCACTCGCTCACGTCAACGCACTCGGAGAGCATGCGCGCGCGGCGGGCCTGCCACTGCTCGCGCGTGTCATCGGCGCCCAGCAGCTCGACAGCCCTGTCCGTCGCCGCCGCGGCCTCGGCCGCGTCGAAGTTGAAGGCCAGCCCGTAGCGCTCTTCCTGGTCGATCACGTAGCCTCTGGGGCTGCTCGCCACGTAGAT
>JALGUI010000448.1 GCA_029820915.1 Candidatus Zipacnadia bacterium
CCGCCCCCCGGCGCACGCCCTCCTCGTCATCCTCCAGCCTCGCGAGCAGCGACTCGACCGCCCGCTCGTCGCCGATGAAGCCCAGCGTCCCCGCCGCCGCCGCGCGCACGTCCGCGTCCTCGTCCCCCAGCCTCTCGATCAGCGGCTGGACCGCGCGCTCGTCGCCGGTCCGGACCAGTGCCGCCGCCGCCGCCTGGCGCAGGTCCGCGTCCTCGTCCCCTAGCCTCTCGATCAGCGGCTCGACCGCGCGCTCGCCGATCTCGCCCAGCGCCACCGCCGCCGCCTCGCCCACACGCGCGTCTTCGTCCCCCAGCCTCTCGATGAGCGGCTCGACCGCGCGCTCGTCGCCGATCCGGCCCAGCGCCACCGCCGCCTCCACGGGCACGGTGTCGCTGTCGTCCCCGAGCGCCGCGATGAGCGACTCGACTGCCGCCGGGTCCTTGGTCACGCCCAGCGCTGTCGCCGCGGCCGTGCGCACGTCCGCGTCGTCATCCCCCAGCCTCTCGATGAGGGCATCGACCGCCCGCTCGCCGCCGATCAGGCCCAGCAGGCGAGCCCCCTGGTAGCGCTCGTCCGCGTCCTCCGACTCCAGCATCGCCAGCGCCGCCCCCAGCTCATCTGCGCTCTGGGCCTCAGCCTCCGCTGCCGCTCCCGCCAGCTCGAAGAATCGGTCCACATCTCGACCGCCCTCAAACGCAGGGTCTGCCGCCAGCAGCTTGCACAGCCGCGGGTCTTGCCGACCTCTCTCGTGCCGCTGAGCGTCGTCCTGCGAGAGGAAGTCGCTGTAGGTCCTGAGCCGCGCTTCCTCCAAGGTCCCGTCGGCCTCCCCCGCCTCGCCTCGCTCCTCGGCCTGATCCAACAGCAGCAGCGCAGCGCCACTCGGCGTGGAGTAGGTCTTGTGCATGATGCGGAAATGCATGCGGATGGCCAGCACCTTCGCCAGCTTGTCGGCGTCGGTCTCGCCCTCGATTTCACCCACCTCGGCCATCAGCCCGTGCGTCAGGCAGAACTGCTTGATGGCGCGCGGGTTGCGCTGGAGGATCTCGTCCGTCAGCAGCTTCCGTATCGCCGCCCCGATGGACGCCTCTTCGTGCAGGAAGCACGCGCACGCCGCGAAGAACTCCGTCGCCGCGTCACCCGACATCCGAGGCACCCAGAAGGGCAGTTGCACGATCTTCTCAAGATAGCGCCCGCCCAACTCCTCGCCCGTGTCGTCCTTGACGCCGTAGGTCCTCGCGAGCGCTTGGCCAACGCGCGCCGGGTCGGCGGCCAGCACGAACACGCAGCCCTTCTGGTCGAGGTAGAGCTTGACGGTCTCCAGAACCTCGGGGATCACCTTCGGCCGGCACCTGTCGAGATCGTCGATGATGACGAGCAGGCGCCGCCGGTAGGTGCCATCCTTCCGCCTGCCGAGCGCCAGTGCAAGATCTTGGCGGAAGTGCTCGCGGAAGCGCTTCCCGAGACCTGCATCACTGGCGAAGAGCGCGTCCACCGCCGAGCCGAGTTTGCCCAGCCCGGCTGCGCCCGCCGCGACGTCGAGTGCCTTGGCCACGCGTTGACTGCCTCGGCGCCCGATGGCCCGAAGATGCTCCATGAGGCCGCTCTTCGAGAACCAGTCGCTCCGGTCGAAGCACTCCGCCCATAGGCTCGTGGCCACCAGTCGCTTCGCGTCCTCCGGCGTATCGCACTCCCACGGGTTTACGCGCACTACACGCCATTCGTAGGCGTGCGACTCGGTCTCCGGCTCCTCCGCCTCGACCTGCCCGCGCTTGGGCCACTGCGCCATGCGCGCGGCACTGGCGAGGCAGTTGACGAAGCTGGTCTTCCCCGAGCCCCATCCGCCGTAGATGCCCAGCACGAAGGGCGTCTCGGCGCGCTGCAGCGTGCGCATGAGCGCGAAGATGTACTTGCGCCAGCCGAGGGCATCGTGTGCCAGGTCCTCGATGGGAAGGTCGCCCGGCCCCATTCCGCTCGCTCGCTGCTGCTCACTCACGCTCGCGTCCCCCTTCCGGTTCTGCTTGGCTGTCCTTGGGTTCCGCCGCCGCTGACAGGCACCTCCGCATACCCCCGCCCTCAGTCTCTGCGCCCGCGGCCGCTGTCTTCCTCATCGCCGTGCAGGTCGGGGCCTACAGGCGTGGCAAGCCGCCCACGGAGGCAACCGGCGGACCTCCGCTGATGCCGGTCAGTCGGCGTCCCCGGCAGCCAGCGGATGCCCCTGCACCGCTAGCCGAAGCTCCTGCGGGCCCGCGTGCAGGTGGATCGGGGTCGTATCCAGTCGCGAGTGCCCGAGCAGCTTCTACAGCGCCGCCAGGTCGGTCAGCGCGTCCAGGACCTCGATGCGCACGCGGTCCTGTACCGCGCGGTCCTTCTCCTCGTCCCATCTGTAGGTCGGCTCGGCGTCCATCGCCATCACGCGATCGACGGCGGTGGCGAGCAGCTCCCGCGCCGCCGCCAGGCGCTCGGCGGGCACGCCGTCGGCCTCCAGCTCCTCGACGCGCGCGCGCAGCATGGTCAGGTACTCGAAGTCCTCGATGCCTTCGCGGATGGCCTCCATGTACTTCGCCGGGGTGACCGAGGTGTCATCGAGGTAGATCGGGCAGTAGGGGCCGTTGCCCGGCGCCGGGTACTCGTTCCAGCACGAGACCCGGCCGGTGTCAACGAAGCACCAGAAGCACGAGCCCATCGCGCCGATGCCGAAGGCGTGCCACTCCTGCATGAGGTAATAGCTGAAGGGGTCGAAGCTGCGCGCGGGGCCGTCGGCGCTGTAGAGCCAGATCTCCTTGCCCTCCTGGCGCATCTGCTCGATCAGGTCGGTGTACCACTGGCCCCGGGTCAGGGCGTGGCGCCGGTACGGACAGATGACGTCAATGCTGCCGAACATCTCCAGCAGCGCGTCCTCGATGCCGGCAGGCTGCGGGTCCTCCCAGGTGACGATGCCCGGCGCGGCGGCCTCCATGGCCTGGGCCCAGGCGGTGATGATGCGGTACT
>JALGUI010000449.1 GCA_029820915.1 Candidatus Zipacnadia bacterium
TACGACGAGGCCACGCACCGGCTCGCCAGCACGTGGAGCGATCCTGACGACCCCGAGCGCGTGTACTACCGGGCATCGATCCGCCTCTACGGGCTGGACGAGCTGCTAGAGATACTCGGGGGCGCGCGCTTCGAGATCGATGCGGTCGTTGGGGACTACGACGGCCGGCCGTTCGAGGGCTGGGAGCGCATGTTGATCGTCGTCGCGCACAGGCCCTGACCGGCGGGACGGAGACCGATGCCCGAACACTTCGCGGACAGACTGATGGACGCCATCGCGGCGAAGAACAGCCGCGTGTGCGTCGGCATTGACCCAGTCATCGAACGCATTCCGCCCTACCTGCTGATGCCGCGCGAGGCGCAGCCTGCAAGTAACATGCGGTTAGTCAGTCAGAGCGAGGTAATCAAGGCCGTACGACTCTTCTGCCGCAGAATACTGCGCGCCGTGGCGGATCAGTGCGTAGTCGCGAAGCCGAACTCGGCCTTCTTCGAGGGGCTTGGGTCCGGTGGGCTAGAGCTATTCCGGGATGTCGTCCAGGAAGCGAAGAGCCTCGGTCTGATTGTGATCGTGGACGCGAAGCGTGCCGACATCGGCTCGACTGCGGAGCAATACGCCACCGCGAGCTTCACCTCGAACGAGGAGGCCTCCGCGGCCGCGATCTTCAATCCGGAAGAAGGGGCCTATGCACGCGCGGTATTCACGCAAGTGCCGAGCAAGACGAGTCTGCGACCCGACGCCGTGACGGTGAACCCATACCTCGGGTCGGACGGTGTATTGCCCTTCGTGGAACGGGCCAATGAATTAGGCGGTGGGGTCTTCGTGCTGGTGAAGACCTCGAACCCATCGTCCGCGGAGGTCCAGGACCTCGACGCGGGCGGGAAGCCGGTCTACCGGCATGTGGCCGAGCTGGTGCGCTCGTGGGGTGAGGATCTGGTGGGGACACGCGGGTGGTCGTCGGTCGGGGCCGTCGGCCACATACCCAGAGCAGCTCGCCGAGCTGCGCGAGGCAATGCCGCACACGCCCTTCCTG
This sequence comes from Candidatus Zipacnadia bacterium, assembly GCA_029820915.1. Taxonomy (GTDB): domain Bacteria; phylum Armatimonadota; class Zipacnadia; order Zipacnadales; family UBA5352; genus JALGVA01. The sequence continues at coordinate 1,031 of JALGUI010000449.1, forward strand.
GTGCCGGGCTACGGCACCCAGGGCGGCGGCGCGGCGGACGTCGTGCCCGCGTTCGACCAGAGCGGGCTGGGCGCAATCGTGAACTCATCGCGCGGCATCATCTACGCGTACGCGCGCGAGCCGTACCAGTCCCGCTTCGCGGCGGAGCAGTTCGACCTGGCCGCGGCAGCCGCGGCCGAGGACATGAAGCGGGCCATCAACGAGGCGCTGGGCGCATGATGTAGGGAGGGCAACAGGTGTCACTTGCCGGCCGCGACCTAATCACCATGTCGGACCTGAGCGTGCCGGAGATCCATCTGCTCATGGGAACCGCCGAGCAGATGGCTGAGGCGATCGGCTTCGACGACCCCGCGACCCGGCAGATGCCGGTGCGGCTCGATCGCATCATGGCCACCTGCTTCTTCGAGCCCAGCACACGCACGCGCCTGTCCTTCGAGAGCGCCATGCTGCGGCTCGGCGGGAGCGTACTCGGCTTCGCCGACCCGAGCGCCTCCTCGGCCGCCAAGGGCGAGACCGTCGCCGACACCGCGCGCGTCGTCGGCGGGTACGCCGACATGATCGTGATCCGCCACTCCCTCATGGGCGCCGCCAAGGTCGCCGCCGACGCCACGCCCGTGCCCGTCATTAACGCCGGCGACGGGCCGCACGCCCACCCCACCCAGACGCTCACCGACCTGTTCTGCATCCAGCGCCGCCTCGGCCGCCTGGACGGCCTGACGGTCGGCCTGTTCGGCGACCTCAGGTACGGGCGCACCGTGCACTCCCTCGGCCCGGTCATGGCGCGCCTCGGGTCGCGCGTCATCTGCATCGCGCCTGAAGAGCTGGCCATGCCCGAGGGCTACCTCGATGACATGCAGCGCGTCGGCGGGGAGCCCGTGCGCCAGGTCAGCGACGTGGACGAGGTGCTGGGCGAGCTGGACGTGCTCTACGCCACGCGCGTGCAGAGCGAACGCTTCCCGCACCCGGAGGACGCGCGGAAGGTCGCGGGCAGCTATGTGGTTGACGCCGAGCTGATGGCGCGTGCGCCGGAGCGGATGATCGTCATGCACCCGCTGCCGCGCGTCGATGAGGTCCACCCGGAGATCGACGACGACCCGCGCGCGGCCTACTTCGAGCAGGCCCACGGCGGCGTGCCCGTGCGCATGGCGCTGGTGAGCCAGGTGCTGGGCCTGGCCGAGGACGAGGGGCGCGAGCCTTTCCGCGGCTTCGGCCGCGGCCGCGCGCAGCCCGAGTCGCCCGCCGAGCCCGGACGCGCCGGGACACCGACCGGGCTGGAGACCGTTCCGGCCTCGGTCGTCGGCCTGTGCACGAGCGGCAAGTGCATCACCCGCGAGGAGCGGTTCCTCGAGGGATACTACTACCGACTCCCGGGCGACCCACCGCGCTATCTGTGCGCGTACTGCGAGCAGATCGTGCATACACTGCCACTGCCGTGAAGTCGTTGAGAGTCTCCCCGCGCGGCTCTCTCATGCCGCCGCGCAACGCCGGCCCCAACCAGGAATAACAGGAGGTACCGGAGATGCCCGACCAGCATCCTGACTATCAGCCGAAGGTCGAGATTCCGCAGGTCAACAAGGTTGCGCTGGCGTTCTCAGGCGGCCTGGACTCGACGCTCGCCATCAAGCTGCTGCAGGAGTACTACGGCGCGGAGGAGGTCCTGGCGATCACCGTCAACGTCGGCCTGACCGACGCGGAGATCGAGGACTGCCGCTCGAAGGCCGAGCTGCTCGGCGTGCCGTGGCAGATGATGGAGGCGACGGATGAGTTCGCCGAGTACTGGATCGCGCGCGCCATCCGCGCGAACGCGGACTACGAGGGCTATCCCGTCGCCACGTCGATGACCCGCCAGCTCATCGCGCGCAAGGTCGCCGAGTACGCTGTCGAAGCGGGCTGCGACGCCATCTGCGAGGGCTCGACGGGCAAGGGCAATGACCAGTACCGCATGGCTAACGTGTTCGCCATCTTCGCGCCCGAGCTTGACGTCATCGTGCCGGTGCGCGAGTTCGACTTCACCCGCCAGGACGAGAAGGACCTGTCGGAGTACTACGGCGTCCCCTACAAGGCCGGGATCGGCGACGACCTGACCATGTGGTGCCGCTCCATCGGCTCCGGCGAGGTGGACAACCTGCAGATGCGCATCCCCGAGGACGAGTACGTCTGGTACCGGTTCCCGGAGAACGCGCCCGACGAGCCGCAGGAGGTCGAGGTCGTCTTCGAGGCGGGCCTGCCGGTCCGCTGCGATGACGTCACGGGCCTGGCGGACATCATCCAGTACCTCAACGAGGTCGCCGGCCGGCACGGCATCGGCAAGATCGACATGTTCGAGGACGGGATGATCGGGCTCAAGTCGCGCGAGGCCTACGAGGCCCCGGCGGCGATGGTCATCCTCAAGCTCCACCGCGACCTCGAGCAGCTCTGCCTGACCAAGGAGCAGGTGCAGAACAAGCCCAACATCGAGCGCCTGTGGGCCTACCAGGTGTATCACGGCGCGTGGTTCCACCCGTTCACTGAGGACTGCGCGGCCTTCATCGAGTCCTCGCAGTGGGCGGTCAACGGCACCGTCCGCGTATCGCTCTACAAGGGCAACATCGACATCCTCGGGCGCGACACCGCCGGCGGCCTGTTCGCACCCGAGCTGCGCTCACTGGCGACCTCGAGCTTCCGGCAGCCCGACTCGGGCCCGGCCACCAAGATCCACGCACTGCAGTACAAGATAGTGAGCAGGCGCGGGCTGGGATTCCTGGACGACTGAGCGGGAACCGGGAACGGGCAACCGGGAGACGGGGAACGGCAGACGGGAACCGGCAA
>JALGUI010000450.1 GCA_029820915.1 Candidatus Zipacnadia bacterium
ACGCGAACAGACGGCACACGATGGCTCGGTGAATCTGGACGACTCGGTCGAGGTCTTCATCTCGCCGACGGACGATCGCTCGTACTACTACCACTTCCTGCTGTCGGCCAACAACATCCGCGCCGAGCAGCAGGGCTGGCCGGAGCGCACCCCCTACCGCGCCTGGGACACCGGCTGGCGCTCGGCGACCGCGGTGACCACCGACGGCTGGATGGCCGAGTTCGCGCTGCCGCTGGTCATGATCGTGGGCGGCGAAACCGACACGTGGTACCTGAACCTGTGCCGCAACAAGCGCACCGAGCCCGCGCAGTGGTCCTGCCTGGCGCGCGTTGGCCGCCTCTACAACGAGCTCGACGAGTTCCTGCCCATGGCGCCGCTGCGCCCCCAGGCCGCTCCCTTCGCGCCACTGCTCACCGGCCCGCAGGTCGGCACCTACCGAGAGACCGACGCCGGTTGGGGCTACGAGCTGACCGTGGCGGCCGAGAACCTGACCGGGATGCCGGGAGCTCTTGAGCTGCGCGTCAGCGACGAGCCCACGCGCGGCGAGCCGTCCACGGTCACCACGTCGCTGGAGCTGGGGGCGAAGGATGAGCGCGAGCTGACCGTCTTCGTGCCCGCCGGCGTGCCCTCCGATCGTGCCGTGACGCTGCGGCTGGTTGACGCGGACACCGGCGAGCTGCGCCAGTGGCTGACCGTCGAGGACACCACGCCGCTGAGCCCGCTGTCTGCGTGGCTGGACCGCTCGTACTACTCGGTCGAGGACGTAGCGCGGGCCGTCTGTCAGGTGCGCGCGCCCGAGGAGCGGCTGGCCGGCTGGTCGCTGACGGTTCGTGATGCGGCCGGCGAGGCGTTGGCACGCGCCGACGGGCCCGTCGGCGGCGAGCAGATCGTGGGCCTGCCACTGGCCGACATCCCCCTCGGCGAGCACGCGCTGGCGGTGGTGCTGACCGACGGCGCCGGCCGCGAGGTCTCCCGCCGAGCCCTGACCCTCGCGCGCGTCGAGCCACGCCCGAACGAGGTGAAGATCGACCGCGTGCGCCAAGTGGCGCTGGTCGATGGCGAGCCGTTCTTCCCGCTGGGCTTCCTGGCGGTCGGGGCCGACGACGTGGCCGAGTACGCGGAGGCGGGCTTCAACACGGTCAGCTCCTTCGCCGTGCCCTTCCGCGCGTCGGAGGGCGAGACCGCGCGCACCATCGCCGATGCCGCGCAGGCCCATGGCCTGAAGTACATCGACTACCTGCCCCGCTACTTCTTCACCGAGGAGGGCCAGACGCTGCGCAACGCCGGCATCGGCAAGTTCGATCCCAGGTTCCCCGCGGCCATCCAGGACTGGGCCGAGACGGCGCCCAGTGCGAGATCGGCGCGGAGCCGACGGAGTGGACGCCCGACCTCTTCCCCGGCGCCGTGGCGCGGTAGCGATCAGGCGTCCAGTTCCACCCCGAACAGCTCCGCCGCGTTGGCGGTCGTGGCGCGCGCGCTGCACATCGCACGCCGGTGAATGCATGACAACCCCCGCGAGATCTACTTCATCGACTGAGGCGCGGCGCAGAATGGACGGAGTTGTGAGATTGCTGTGAGAGTCGTGGGCAATCATGGGCGTTATCTTTCACTACGGCGCTGCCCACGCGCGCCGCTCACTGTCGTGACGCGCCTGAGACAGCGAAGAAGTCATCCGGCCGCCTACGGGCAACAGGCGGCGATGCATGTGATCGGACCGAACTGTCGCATAGGGTGGAACTGACCATGAGACGGGCAGCCTTGACCGGACTGACCGCAGGCCTGTTCGCCGGCCTGCTCATCGCCTGCCGCGAAGTCGCGATGATGGAGGAGCAGCGCCAGTGGCTCGCCGAGCCACTGACCTACCTCCCGTGGCCTAGCCTGACGATCCTGCTGTACGCTGCGTTGGGTGCGGCCACAGGCACAGCCATCGGTCTGATCCTCGCGGCCGTGCTGCGCGGCCAGCCCGCGGACGCGCTGCGGAGCAGGGGTGCCTGGCTGGCGCCGCTGGCTGTGGGTGTCCTCATTCTCATTCGGGGCGCCCTCTTCGCCGAGGATCCGTTCGGAGCGTGGCCGGAGCTGGTCTCGCTGGCGCTCATCACGACGGGCGTCCTGATGGCCCTGCACGGGCGCATCGGGCAGGTCGCGCCCAGCCGACTGGCCTCGGCGGCCGTGGCCTTCCTGGCCGGTGAACTGGTGTTCTTCTTCCTTGCGGATCAGATCTGGGACGTCGAGACCATGGCGCTGGTGCTGCGCTACCTCCTGCTGGTGGCCGCGGTGCTCCCGGCTGCGCTCGCCGGATGGACTGCGTGGCGGCTCGTCGTCTGGGTGACGGGCTCGGTGGCGAGACAGGCCGGCGAGCGCGCGGTAGTGGCGGGCGTGACGGCGCTGGTCGCCTTGCCGCTCGTGATCTTCGGGATCGCGGGCCTCATCCAGCTCTCCGCCTCGCCGGAGGACGACTTGGCCGTGGCCGCCGCCTCGTCGTCCCAGTCCGATCCATCCCGCCCGAACGTGATTCTCATCAGCGTGGACACACTCCGGGCCGACTTCGTGGGCTACGCCGGCGGCCCCGCCCGGACGCCCAACATCGACGCCCTCGCCGCCGAGAGCTACGTCTTCGAGAACGCCTACTCGGTCGCCCCGTGGACCCGGCCCTCGTTCGCCTCATTCTTCAGCAGTCGGTACCCGTCTGAGATGGGAGTGGCAAGAGTGCGAGGCGTTGGTGGTGAGGGGAGGGCGCCGATACCAGTCCAATGGCGAACGGAACCACAGATGCTCGCCGAAGCCATGAGTGAGGAAGGGTACACCACTGCGGCTGTGGTCACGAATATCAACCTAACAGAGGAAGCGAACGCGGACCAAGGGTTCGACTACTATGTTCACTGCAGCAGCGCCGTCCGGACTAGCGAAGGTCAGCAATCCGACCCTCTGCACAGCCTGACGCACCCGTTGCTCACAGGTAGGTCCGGACCAATGGAGGACTGGCATGAGCTTGAGCGCGCCTCAGTGGTCACCTCCAGGGTCCAGCAGTTGGTGGGCCAGGTCAGCAGCCGCCCCATGATGCTATGGGTCCACTATCAGGACCCTCACGACCCCTATGACGCCCCCGGCGCCCCAAAAGGGGAGACATGGGGCGCAGGGGAGTTCGATACGTATGCCATCGTAGGGGCAAGGGCTATGCGCTCGGCAAACGACAGAAACGCCTGGGTACAAGCTCACGTGCACGAAATCCAGTACTTCGATGCCTGGCTAGGGCGCTTCGTCGGATGGCTGAAGGACCAAGAGCTCTGGGACAACTCCGTGGTCGTCTTCTGGAGCGACCACGGAGAGGAGTTCTGGGAACACGATCTTTGGCAGCACGGGCAGTCGCTTTACAACGAGCTTCTGCATGTGCCACTCTTCATTCGTAGCCCACATACCTCTGAGGGCTATCGGATCACCCAACGTGTGAGCCTTCTTGACGTGATGCCGACAGTGCTCGACCAATGCAGGCTCCCCTCGCCCCCAGGAATCCAGGGGCATTCGCTTCGACCCCTCATGCGGGGGCGGTCTCTGGACTACACGGCATTCAGGGTCTATCTGGAAGCGTGCGCCTACGGGGGCATACGTAAGGGCCTGATGACGGAGCGCTACAAGCTCATCTACGACGTCTACCGTGACGACTTCGAGCTGTTTGACCTGCGGCTTGACCCTGGCGAGAGGCACAACCTCCACGGCACGCCGCTCGCGCCGGACACCACCGAGATGGAGCGCGAGCTGCTCGCCTGGACCGAGGAGTCGCTGGCGATGATGGACGAGTATGTCGCGAGGGGCGGGGCTGAGGACATCCCCCCCGAGGTCCGCGAGCGACTCCAGGACATGGGCTACATCCAGTGAGGGTCGCCCGCTGACTCAGCCGGCCTCGATCCCGAACAGCGCGGTCGCGTTGGCGGTCGTGGCGCGCGCGACCTCGTCGAAGCTGATGCCGCGAAGCTGCGCGATCCTCTCCGCCACGTAGATCACGTGCGCGGGCTCGTTGCGCTTGCCGCGATACTTCTGGGGGGCGAGGTACGGGCAGTCGGTCTCGACCAGCAGCCGCTCCAGCGGCACGTGCGTTGCCACCTGTTGCAGCTTCGCGGACTTCGGGTACGTCACCGGGCCGGTGATGCCGATGTGCAGGCCCAGCGCCAGCGTGCGCTCGGCGATGGCCATGTCGCCGGAGAAGCAGTGCATGACCCGATGTGCAGGCCCAGCGCCAGCGTGCGCTCGGCGATGGCCATGTCGCCGGAGAAGCAGTGCATGACGCCACGCAGCCCTCCCTCGCCCTCGCGCTCGAGGATCGCCAGGGTGCGCGCATGCGCATCGCGGCTGTGCACCACCAGCGGCAGCCCCAACTCGCGCGCCAGGTGGATCTGCTGGATGAACGCCATCTCCTGCCGGTCGCGCGGCGACAGGTCGCGGTAGAAGTCCAGACCCGTCTCGCCGATGGCGACGATACGCGCCCCCGCCGCCAGCCCGGCCATCTCCGCCAGC
>JALGUI010000451.1 GCA_029820915.1 Candidatus Zipacnadia bacterium
GCCGGTGCCGGTGATGGGGGAGTGATCGCCGTGAGAGGAGTCCTGCCCGCCGCCATGATCGCGTGGATTGTCGCCGCCATCGCCGCACCCGCGCTCGCCGACGGCCCCATCCCCAGCAACGTGCCGCCGCCAGTGCTCTGGGAGGAGCTGGACTGGCGCATCGAGGGCCTGGCGCCGGTGAAAGCCGCGCTTGACGCCGGCGACGAGGCCGAAGCGAAGGTCGCCCTGCTGGAGTACTTCCGCGCGCGCGAGGACGTAGTGCCGCCCGTGCCGGTCGAGGGCTACGACACCACTCAGGCCGACGCCATCCTGGCCGGCCGGCCGATCTGGCGCGGCCAGGAGGTCGTGCTCCCGGTCGATCCCGAGGACATCGAACAGGAGGTCGTGCTCCCGGTCGATCCCGAGGACATCGAATGGTACAGGGTCACTCCAGGCGTGCCCTGGCCGGTTTTCGATCATGAGCTGGGGCGACACACCTTCATCATCTGGCTCACCCGCGCCTACCACAACACCGGCGACGACCGCTACGCCGAGTATCTGGTGCGCATGCTGCAAAGCTACATCGCGAAGTGCCCGGTGGAGGACGGGCGCGCGATGGAGCGCATCAACAACATGGACGGGCTGGCCGCCAGGCAGGTCGGCGGCCAGGAGGGGCTCGAGCAACAGGGCCACCCGGCCATGCAGTGGACGCTGCACTCGCCCGCGTTCACGCCCGACTTCCTGCACACCTTCCTGACCTCGCTGATCGAGCACGAGCGCTACATCGTGGACGCCATGGAGACGGTCACGCGCGGCAACCACGGAACGCGTACCGCGGCCACGGCACTCGAAGTCGCGGCCAAGATGCCCGAGTTCCGCGAGCGCGAGCAGTGGGCCGATCGCGCCATGGCCGACCTGCTGGCGCGCTACAACTACAAGGGCACCGGCGACCTGGCCTTCGTCTACCCCGACGGCGCCACCGAGGAGATCTCGCCCGAGGTGGGGCGCGGGGACTACGGCACGCTGCTGCAGGCGATGCGCTGGATCGAGATGCTCGGGCGGGAGGTGCCGGCGCAGCTCCTCGACGTGCAGGAGCGCATGATCCAGTACTTCGCGTGGATCTCGTGGCCGACGCAGTTGCCCCGACGCGTGGCCCGTGCCCACGGTCCGCACCTGCCCGGCCGCGAGGACATCGACTACATCGAGTCGGGCGGGCGTGAGGGCACCATGCCCGAGCTGACCTCGTGGCCGCTGCACAGCGGCGATGACTCGTACGCGGGCACCTACTTCATGCGCAGCGACTGGACCCCCGAAGCGGTGGCGCTGCGCGTGCGCTTCGGCCCGCGCCAGTACAAGTACTCCATGCGCGGACTGGGCGACGTGGGCGACGTGGGCGTGTGGGGCTACGGCATGCATCTCATCCCGCACATGTACATGCACCCGGCATCGGGGGAGTTCGCCGCCTACGGCGACCGCAGCCACCGGGGCGACGGCATGAGCGAGAACACCATCGCGGTCGATGGCGTGGGGCAGAGCAGCTACGGCCGCGACGTCTACATCGACGCACCGCTGGACAACCCGTGGGTGACCACGCCGGTCTACGACTACGTGCGCGGCTCCTACAGCTTCGACCCGGAGCGCGTCGCCGCCACGCACCGGCGGGCGATCCTGTTCGTCCGGCCCGACTACTTCGTGGTCATCGACCGCATCGAGGCCGAGGGTGAGCACGACTACCGCATGAAGTACCAGCTCCACGATGAACTGACCGCGGCGGCCGACGGCACGCGCGTAGTGGGCAGCACCGGCGGCCAGCCGCGCATCGTGGCCGCGCCCTCGCGCGATGACCTCGACCTCGCCATCGTCGCCGGACAGACTGAGCCGCGCTACGAGGGCTGGCACCTGCGCACCGAGACCGACGCCCGCCCCGCTCCGGCGCTGATCTACACCTGGCGCGAGGCGGCGCCGTCGCGGGTCGAGACCGTTCTCTGGCCGGTGCCGCCCGGCGAGGCCGCCGACCTCTCTATGGAGCGCGCGGTCGAGGGCGACACGGTCACGCTGACTATCACCCGCGGCGACCGCCGTGACGTGATCGCCATCGGCGCGGGCGACGCGCTCTCGCTGAAGCGCTACGTCCGTGACGAGCTGGTGACCGAAGCGGAGCAGTGACGAGGGAGGCGCTCCCATGCGCACCACCATTCTGATCGCGTTCCTGGCGGTGATTGCCGTGGCGGCGGACGCCCAGGAGTTCGTGCCGGCCGAGCCCTACCCGGTCTTCGAGCACGCGACCATCGCCGACCAGCCGTACCGCGTCGGCGAGCTGCTCTACGCCGATGACTTCGACGGCGATCTGTCCAACTGGGTCTGGGAGGGTGATCTGGAACCGCGGATCAACGAGGGGCGCATGGAGCTGCGCACCATGACCGGCCTGACCGTGTGGTTCCGCGAGCGGCTGGAGGGGAACGTGCTCATCGACTACACGCGCCAGGCCTGGGCCGACGGCGGCGAGTACGACTTCGTGCGCGACCTCAACTGCTTCTGGCAGGCGAACGACCCCGAACACCCGGATGACTTCTGGGCGCGTTCGGAGTGGCGCGATGGGGTGTTCGGCAACTACGCGACCCTGACCATGTACTACGTCGGCTACGGTGGCGGCAACAACACCACCTGCCGCTTCCGGCGCTACACCGGCCAGGCGCCGCCGCCCGAGCCGATCCACAATTACGATGGCAACCCGCACTACCTGATCGTGCCCACGCACACCTACCGGTTCCAGCTCGTCTACTTCGACGGCCTGGTGCAGTTCATCCGCGACGGCGAGATCATCTTCGAGCTGCGGGACCCCGAGCCCTACGCGGCCGGGCACTTCGGCTTGCGCACCACGCACAACCACGAGTTCGTGGACAGCTTCCGGGTCTATCGGCTGGAAACGAAACCGTAGTCCGGGCTGTCCAACGGCACTGCGGTTGACACGCGAGCAACACGGGCGGTCACACGGAGGCGGTTGATGGCGAGGCAGGTCATTTTCGGCAAGCTGGGCGAGCGACTGTCGGCGCCCGAGTCGCGCAAGGTGCGGCGGGCGCTGACCGGGTTCTGGATGCTGTCGGTGCTCGGCCTGGTCGGCACCGCGGCCTGGATGGCCGCCACCGGCGGCGCCGGTATCCCGCACGTGCACGCAGACCGCAGCCTGAGTGACTACGCCTTCCCCGTCGGGCTGTCCTTCGTCTCCCAGTACGTGGATGCCTCGCTGGGCATGGGCTACGGGACCACCCTCACCGCCCTGCTGGTCATGCTCGGCTTCCCGGTCACCGAGGTGGTCGTGGCGGTGCTGCTCCAGCAGCTCCTCGCCGGCGGCATCGCCTCCATCGCCCACCACGCCCTGGGCAACGCCGACCTGCACCCCGGCAGTTTTCACTTTCGGCTCGCCATGTTGCTCGGCGCCCTGGGCCTGGTCGGCGGTCTGGTCGCCGCCACCGTGGCCATCTCGGTGCCGACGTCGTTCCTCGACTGGGCGGTCGGCGTGATCATCGTGGCCATGGGCCTGGTGATCTTGGGCGGCGGCTACGGGCCGATCGTCGTCGCGGGGCAGGTCGCGGTCGGCGACGGCATGCGCCATGCGGTGGCGGTCACGGCGCTGGCGGAGGCGCTGAGCTGCGTGGGGGGGATCGCCGGCTACGTGATCATGGGCACGCGCATGCCGTGGGCGCTCGCCGGCGCGCTGGTGGTGGGCGGCGTCATCTCGTCGCTGTTCGCCGCCGCCACCGTGCGCGCGCTGCCCGCCGGCGGCCTGAAGAGCGTCGTCGGCGGCGTCTAC
>JALGUI010000452.1 GCA_029820915.1 Candidatus Zipacnadia bacterium
GGCGCCACGGCGCTGGCGGTGGCCGACCTCGATGGCGACGGGCGCATGGAGAGCATCTTCGGCACCGCCGACTGCGCCGCGAGCCTGCGCTGCATGGACGCGGCTGGCCGTGAGCTGTGGTCGCGCAGCCTCGGCGACGAGCCGCGCGCGATCGTGGCGGACGATCTCGACGGCGACGGGACGCGCGAGGTCGTCGCGTCCTCCGACAGTATGTTCCTCTATGCCTTCGCGGCCGACGGAGCGCCCTTGTGGCGCATCGACATGGGCGACATCATCAACGTGCTGGCGGTGCGCGGGGATCAGGTCGTGGCGGGCTCGCGCGACGGCACGGTGCACGTGGTCGGCGCGGGCGGGGAGGTCGCGGCCCGCTACCCCTGCGGTGCTCAGGTCACCGCCCTGGCCGTGGCCGGCGACGACATCATCGCCGGGCTGGCGGACGGGCGCGCGCTCTGGCTGCGCTGACGCGTGCCGAAGCCGTGGTTCACTCCCAGCTCGTGGCGAGGTCGCGGGCGGTCGTGAAGCTCGCCCCGCGGGCGCGCAGCAGGTCCAGCAACGCGCTGAGCTGCTCCAGCGCGTACTCGCCGCAGTTCTCGACCAGGAAGTAGTCGGGCACCACCGTCCCCTCGCCGTAGTGCATCTGCGTCGGCATCTCGACGAACTCCCACGGGTGGAAGTAGAAGCACAGTACCGCCGGCTCGCCGCGCTCGCGCACGTAGCCGATGAAGCCGTCGATGTGCGCCATCAGCTCCGCCGCGCTGTGTGTGCGGAACATCGGCCACTGGTCGCGGTCGCGGCCATACTCGTCCGTCGAGTCGATGCTCATGTCGGCGAAGTTGGGGATCTCGAGGATGCTCATGTCGCCGACCTGCGTCCAGTCGTCGCGCGACGGGTGGTACGGCGCGAGTCGCTCCTCGTAGTAGTACAGCGGATAGGACGCGTCGGCCACGTACCCGAGGTCTTCGAGCGCGTTGAGCACCGCGGTGCTCGCCCACAGGCGCGGGGCGCGGAAGGAAACCGGTTGGCGGCCGAGACTCTCGGCGACCCAGTCGGTCGCGACCTGCAGCCGCAGCGGCACCTCCTCGGGCAGCAGCGGCTTGACGCCGGGGATCTCGAAGATCGGGTCGCCGACGGTCTCGTGGTACAGCGAGTGGCAGCCGACCTCGTGGCCGGCGTCATCGACCGAGCGGACCACCTCCGGGAAATTGCGGGCGGCGTCGCCCGTGAAGAAGAAGGTGGCGGTGGCGTCCTTCGCGGCGAGCAGGTCGATGAGCTGCGGGGTGCCGTGCCGGACACCCTCGTAGTAGGGCGACCAGCTCCCCGCGTCCGTCTCCATGTCGAAGCCGAGGACGATGGTGATCTCGGGCATATCCGCTTCGCCTCCATGCGGTTACCAGCCACCAGCTACCGGCTACGAGCGGCAGCTGGTGGCCGGCGACTGCTCTCACAACTCGATGACCTCGAGGAACCTGTCGGACAGCATCTCCACCCCCGACTTCGTGACCCGTGCGCCGTCCTCCCAGCGCAGGCCGTAGCCCTTCGTGTAGAGGAAGGTGTCCACCTGGAAGGTCATGTTCTCTTCGAGCAGGTACCCCGAGCTTGACTCCATCCACGGCCGCTCGACCTCCATCAGGCCGATGGCGTGGCACGGGCCATACAGCAGGTAGTCGCTGTAGCCGCGCTCCGCGATGAACTCCTCGAACTTGATGACGACCTCACTGGCGGGGACGCCCGCCCGCATCAGGTCCATGGTCTCGTAGTGCGCCTCCAGGCCGACCTCGACGAGGTCGCGCATCTTGGGCGGCATCTTGCCGATGCAGATCGGGCGGCCGACCGAGGACGAGTAGCCGCCGACGAGGGCGCCGATGTTGAGCTGGATCATCTCGCCCTCCTTGATGACCTTGGTGGACGGGCGGCCGATCGCGTGCGTGGAGTTGCGGCCGGTCAGCACGTAGGTGGGATGGCCCTCGTACTCGGCGCCCGCGGCGTACATCGCGCCCTGCGCGATCCCGACCACCTCCTGCTCGGTCATCCCGGGCCTGATCTGCCCGAGCACCGCCTCGGTCGCGATCTCGCTGATGCGGAAGGCCTCGCGCATGCAGCGCAGCTCGGCGGCGGACTTGACCTGGCGCATCTCGGTGAGCAGGTCGTCCGCGCGCACGACGTCGGCGCCGCCGGCGGCCTCCGCGATCGGGCCGTAGATGGTCATGGGCATGACGGACATGCCGGCGATCCCGATGCGCTTGACCTTCTTGCGCCCGGCGACCGCCTTGAAGACATCCTTGAAGGTGTCGAGCGGCATGCCGGGATAGTCGGGCTCGGCGGACTCGCGGTACTCCAGGATCTGCATGATCGTCGGGATCTTGCCGCGCGTCCGGGCGAAGGTCAGACTCTCGGGGCCGATGAGCAGGACCGGGTCGCCGGTCCGGCCGATGGCGACGCCGCCGGTCTCGAACAGCGGCCAGTAGTCGGACAGGTAGCGCACGTTGGCCGGGTCGGCCTCGTGGCCGTGCGCGATGACGATGTCGAGGTCGGCCTCGGCCATCTTCTCCTGCAGCGTCGCCCAGCGCTTCACGAACTCCGACTTCGGGATGGACGGTCTGCCTGCCATGGATCGTGACCTCCTGATGGTGGACCTGGGCGCGGGCGGCCGCAGAGACGCAGGACCGGGCGCGCCGCTCTCGTCGCTATCATGGCGCAGCGTGCGTGGCGGGGAGGTTCGCCGGAGGGAACACGGACTCCTACGAACGGTGGCGACGAAAGCGACTACAGGTGAGAAGGCACCAACACGTGCGAAGGCAACGGCCAACGGCCTCCTCACCCCCTCCGGCCGCTGCGCAGCCTCCTCCCCCTCTCCTTGTCCGCCTATGCATTACCCACATCTCGGGCGCGGTCGGTGCGTCTGCGCCGCACGTCGTTGTCGTACGGAGGGGCTGCCCGAGCGTCCGATCCCGCCCAGGGGCGGGGTCGGCGCGAGGGCGCGCCGGCGCCTCAGCTTCCATGCCGGCCCGGCCGTTGCGTCGTTTGCTCCCGCCCACAGGCGGGACTGGGGTTATGCGCGGGCCGAGAGAAGCCAGAGGCTTCTCCAATGGAACCTGACGCCTGCGCAACACAACCGCGCAGGCGTCACTCCTCCGTACGACAAGGCAGCGCATCGCTTGGCCGTCGCGTGGCCTCGCCGCAGCCGTCCCGACTTGTGGGT
>JALGUI010000453.1 GCA_029820915.1 Candidatus Zipacnadia bacterium
GGGGCCGCCCCGGAGGACGCCGCGCTGCCGGCGGGGCCCGGCGGGGCGTCCCCCGCGCAGGTGGTGGCGACCTTCGGCGACCTGCTGGCCGGCGCCGCCGAACGCACGCGCGTGGTCCTGCTCATCGACGCGCTGAACGAGTTCGAGCCGACCGACCGGGCCCGCTATCTGACGTGGCTGCCGCGGTCGTGGCCGGACAACGCTCGCCTGCTCGCCACCGCTATTCCCGGCCCCGCCTCGCAGACGCTCGCCGAGCTTACAGGCGGCGCGGCACTGGAGCTGCCGCCGCTGAGCGAGCCGGAGGCGCAGGGAATCGCCTACGCCGTTTGCCGGCGCTATCACCGCGAGATCCACCCCGAGATCGTCGATGCGCTCGTCGCCCGGCAGGCGGGCGACGGCCTGCGCGCCTCGACCAACCCCCTGTGGCTCGAGCTCGCCATGGAGGAGTTGAACCTGCTGGACGCCGATGACTTCGCGCGCGCGGAGACGCGGTTCGAGGGCACTCCCGAGCAGAAGCTGCACCAGATGCTGCTCGACGTCGCCGATCGCCTGCCGCCGGAGGTCGAGGGCCTGTACGGCTGGCTGCTCGATCGCACCGAGGAGCTGCACGGGTTGCCCATGGCCCGGGGCTTCGCCGACCTGATCGCGCTGAGCCGCCACGGCTGGCGCGAGGCCGACCTGCGCGAGCTGCTGCCCCGCGCCGCTCGCCTGCTCTACCCCGACGCCGCCTCCGAGCAGGTACAGTGGAACCCGCTCGCCTTCGCGCAGCTTCGCCGATCCTACCGCGCCCAGCTTCGCACCGGCGGGACGCAGATGCAGTGGGACTTCCTGCACGCCCAGATGCGCCTCGCCATCACCCGCCGCAACCTGACCGACGCCGACACCGTCCACGGCCTGCACGCCTGCGTCGCCGACCACCTCGACGGCCTCGCGTCCGGCGACCCGCTGAAGCAGAGCGAGCTGATGGTCCACTTCATCGGCGCCGACGACAGGCCGCGCGCCGCCGCCTTCTACGGCCTGGGCGGCAGCCGCGAGGAACAGGCCGGCGCCACCCGCGCGCTCGCCGCTCACATCCTCGCCCATGAGGGCGAGGAGCCCAACCCGGGCATCGAGTGGGCGCTGTCGCTGCTGGAGGCCCCGCAGGCCCAGCCGGTGCTCGCGGGCGGACAGCAGGCCATGCTGTGTACGCTGTTCGGCGGCGACCTGAGCTACGCGCTCGAGGACGAGGCGCGCCCCGCCACCATGATCGCGCTGCTGACCGGCCTCACCGCCGTGCAGGCGCGGCTGTGCGAGGAGCAGGGCGGGGGTGAACTGGCCCAGGCACTGGCGCGGTTGGGCGCGGACATCCGCAACACCCTCGCGCTCAACCGCATGCGGCTGGCGGAGTTCCAGGACAAGGCCGGTCGGTACGACGACGCCCTGCACTCGTACCAGGAGGCGATCCGCATCTTCGAGCAGGCCCGTGCGGACAACCCCGACAGCCCCGCCGCCACGCAGGTGCTGGCCGTGGCCTGCTCGAAGACCGGTGACTTCCTGGCGCACATCGGCCGCCACGGTGAAGCCGGGCCGTACCACCAGCAGGCCATTGAGCTGGAGCAGGCGGCCACGACGCCAGATGAGGGGAGTTTCTCGCACCTGGGCGAGACCAAGGCCGGGGTGCTGGCCAGCAGGCTCGGCCGGGCCGGGCAGATCGACCAGGCCATGGAGCTGCACCTGCAGCAGATCGGGGAGATCGAGGCGGAGGCGGGCCGCATGCCCGAGGGCAGGCCCGCGCGCGACCTGATGGCCTCGTACCTCGACCTTGCGGACCTGCTGCGCGACGCCGGGCGCGCCCTGGAGGCCCTGCCGCACCTGGAGCGCGGGCTCGAGCTGGGCGAGGCGCGCTACGAGGAGGACCCGACCACCGGCACCGCCGAGGACCTGTGCGCGGCGCTGCTGCGCATGGGCCGGCACTGGCTGGAGGCCGCCGAGCAGCCCGACCGAGCCATGCCCTTCTACGAGCGGCTCCTCGAGCTGCGGCAGCGGCTGCACGCCCGCAACCCCGACACCGGCACCCGGCGCGGCGTGGCCGAGGCGCTGCACCACGTTGCGGGCGCTCTGGGGGCGGCGGGCGACCGCCTGCCGGAGGCGCGGGACAGGCTCGCCGAGGCCTGCGAGATCTACATGGAGGCGTACAACGACAGCCGTACCCCGTCCAACGCCGCCGACGCCGCCCGCGCCTACGGCTCACTGGGGATGCTGTGCGCGGCGCTGGGCGACAGCGAGCAGGGGGCGAAGTACCTCAACGACGCCAAGGTCATCCTCGAATGGATGGCCGGCCAGGGCGCGGACCTGCAGGCGGAGGGCGTGGGCGATCTCCTCGAGCAGCTCGGCACGCTGGCCGGGGCGTCGCGCACCGCGCCGCCCGGCAAGTACGGCGGTGGTAAGGACGGTGGCGGCAAGTCGAAAGGCTCCGGGGGTGGGACACAGTCCGGGAGTTACGGGGGCGGCAAGTCGAAGGGCTCCGGGGGCGGATACTTCAAGAAGCTCTGACCGGCGCTCCGCCGCGTGCCGCCGCTCCCCCTCGCCGTGGAGTCCGGGCGCCCCGCCCGGACCGCTGTTGCCCTTGCCGCGTGCCGCCGCTCCCCCTCGCCCTGGAGTCCGGGCGCCCCGCCCGGACCGCTGTTGCCCTTGCCGCGTGCCGCCAACGCCCTCGTTGGCGAAGTCCTGCCGTGGGCGGCCGCCCCCCACGGCTACGCATTACCCACAACTCCGCGGGGCTCCGTCCCTACCTGACCCCCAACTACCCCACGTGGCGACGCCGCCAAGTGTCACGCTCCTGCGCCCGCGGGCGCAGGAGGCGCTCACGCGAGTGAGCGCCGACGGCGCTGCAGCGCGGACATAGGCCGGCGCGCAGCGCCGGGCGCAGGTCGCGCCGCCACCGGCGTTGCGCGCGCAGGTCCGTCCGAAGGACGGGACGGAGCGCGCGAGCCGGC
>JALGUI010000454.1 GCA_029820915.1 Candidatus Zipacnadia bacterium
CGCACCAGGTCGATGACCGGCGGGTAGTTGTCCTTGTTGTTGGGGATGGTGAAGATCCGCACCGGCCGGCCGAGCATGTCCTCCAGGCGGTACTTGCTCCACACCACCTCGCGCCACAGGTCGAGGCCCGGCTGCGTCGGGTAGACGTAGTGCGACCACGAGTGGTTGCCGACGCCCCAGCCGCGCTCGATCAGGAACTGCAGCTCCGCCACGCTCATGTGCATGTAGTCGTTGAGCGAGCTCAGGTGCGCCGCGCGCTGCCGCCCGAGCTGTCCGGCCACGACGTCCACGTGCCCCGGGAAGCCGAACTCCTGGTGGACGGGCAGGGCGTTGGCGAGCGCATCCACGGTGCCCTCATCGTACGTCATCGAGTAGGCGAACGGCGCGTCGTGCAGCCAGCGGCAGATCTCTACGCTTGGCGTGTCCTCGCCCATTGCCGGTCCTCCTGAGCTCCTCACATCCGTGCGGCCGCTCTTACCCGCGCCGACACACTCGGGCCGTCGGTGCGCCTGGGTCGCCGCGGTGGTCGAGCGTGCATGCCTGCACCCACAGCTCGTCCGGGACCCCGCTCAGCGCGATCCCCACCGTAGCGCCATGCAGACCACGCACCGGCGCAATGACGTGTCCGAGCTGGCGCGTCTCCAGCGTGACCGGGCTGTCGAGCGTCGCCTGCGATGCGGCCGGCTGGAGCGGGTTGCCGTCATAGGCGACGACGAGCGCCTGCTCGATGTCGAACGCCCCCCGGTTCGCCAGCCTCACCAGCAGCGTGGGCGCATCGGCCGAGCGATCGATCGTGCAGCGGCCGGCGTCGATGGCCAGATCCTGGCAGAGTCGGTCCCGCTCCAGCGACACGGCGGCATGCGCGTCTATCACGCCCCAGCCAAGGCCCGGGTCCCACACGTCGTTCGAGGCGGTGTTGCGCAGCACCTGGCGCAGCTCGGCGTTGGTGAGGTCGAGGAAGCGCGAGCACACCAGCGCCGCGACGCCGCCGCCGAATCCCGCCGCCATGCAGCCCCCGGTGCTCGCGACGTAGTCGCCCTCACCGTGAGGTCGCGAGCGACCTCCAGTGGACCACACGTGCTCCATCTCGTCTGCCGAGCGCTGCCCGCCCGGTGCCGCCACCTCCACGTAGTCCGATGATGTGGCGATGTCGGCGGCCTCTCCCTGCCGGTTCGCCGAGCCCACCGCGATGACGGCGGAGAGCGCCGACGTGAGCGCCGCGACCCGGCGGCCGCGGTTGTCGGCGGTGCCCTGCAGGATCAGGCAGCCCGCGTCCCACGCATCCTCCATGGCCCGGCGCAGCTCGGGGTTGTCCACCGGGTAGCCGAAGTCGGTGCCCATGTAGAAGAGCGGGTGCGGCGCGCCTTCGCCGTGCGAGATGAAGCCGTGCGGCATGACCAGCACCTTCGCCCCATGCTCGACCGCCCAGTCCACGCCCCGCCACCAGCTCCCCGGGTTGCCGTAGCCCACGCGCACGATCATCACGGGGCACTCGGGGGCGCACGCGATCACCTGGCCGACGATGAAGGCGTGGTGGTTGTGGAAGTAGGCACTGTCCGGCTCCGGGCCGGAGTGCTCCAGCGACGCATCGTCATCGTGCCAGTCCCAGCCATGCACATCGCCCCGCGTGGGCCGCGGGTTGACCCACAGATGGCCCTCGTGGTGCGGGTGGGGCCGGTAGCCCAGGTCGAGCACCGCCACCACCACGTCGGGGCTGCCGCGCGTGATCTCGTGCGCCTGCGGGACCCCAAGCTGGCGCAGTGGCCAGCCGTACGGCGTCTCGTGCATGGTCGGCAGGTGAAGATCGGGCCCGCTACCCGTCACGGCAGATCTCCTCCAGCGCGGCATCGAGGATGCTGATCAGCAGTGGCTTCGTGCCCTCGGCGGTGAGAGCGTAGTCCTGCAGGCAGAAGGCGGCCGAGCCCAGGTGCTTCGCCATGAGCACCATGAGGCTGTCCTGCATGTGGAAGTCGGGACGGTCGAGCGGCACCGGCACCAGCCGCCACTCCGGGCACTGGGCCAACATCGCCTCGCCGACGCGTTCGGCCACCTCCGCGGCCGCCCCATCGCGGTACCACTCCGGCAACACGTTGTTGAGCTTGGGCGAGACGATGTCGCCGGGATGCACGTGCACATCCAGGGAGAGCCGGGGCGGGTGGCCCACCAGCTCGCACCACAGGTGGGCGGACTCCTCGGCGCACGGCTCGCCACGCAGGGCGGGCCCGAAGTCGAACATCGGGCAGCGCCCGCGGGCGTTCATGATCGAGTAGCCGTGCGCGACACCGTCGGGCATCGGCACCGGCAGGACCACGAACTGGAAGCGCTCAAGCAGCTCGGTACTGCGACAGGTGGGCGTGCCCAGCCAGTCGAGCACGTGAAGCACGGTATCGCCCGCGAACTCGGCGCTCTGCAGGCTGGACATGATGAAGATGCGGTCATCGCGCGGCTCGGTCTCGATGACCCACAGATCGCGGCTCTCGGCCGTCTCGCCAATGCTCCGGACGGACGCGAAGGGTAGGCGGGCCGCGTACTCGCCGGCGATCTCCTCGGTCTCGGTGGCGGTCCAGTACGGTCGGGTCGCGAGGATCGTGTCCTGGTCGGGGCCCAGCGTCAGCCGCGTGTCCACCCAGCCATCGCCGCTCGCGTGGTTGGTGGGGAGCAACTGCCGCCAGCCGCGCTGCTCCTTGATCCAGTATGGCCCGCGCATGAACCTGATGTTCCGATGTGCCGAACGCGGGCACAGATGGAGCCGGATGCACGCCTCGGTGAGGGTGTCCGTGGTGTTGCGCAGCCCGACCGCGAAGGCGTAGTCGAAGAACACGCCCCGGTAGGCGAGTTCGGGGACGTCCGGCTCCTCCAGGCAGTCCAGGTGGATCACGCCGTCGGCGACCTCGCGCAGACCGCCGACGCCGGCGCCCTCGAAGCCGGCGTAGACGGCCACGCCGTCGCAGTGGGCGATCTGAGCTCTCTGCATG
>JALGUI010000455.1 GCA_029820915.1 Candidatus Zipacnadia bacterium
TAGCGGTTGTTCTCGACGGTCCACAGGTACCATTCGCCCATCTGTCGCGCGGTCTCCTCGGCGCGCGCGTCGCCGGTGAGCAGCCAGTAGGTCAGCAGGCCCTCAACCCAGGAGTGGCCGTTCGAGGCCCCCCGCAGCGCGTGGTCGGGGAACCAGCCCTCGTCCACGATGTGCTTGGTGTTGTGGTGGTGCGGGGCGCCAATGAGGTGCTCGCGGCCGGGCGCCCAGTGGAAGCAGTCGGTGGCCTCGTAGTGGCGCGCCGCCTGCTCGCCGATCTCGAAGAAGCGGCGGTCGCCGGAGCGGAAGTACTCGACCAGGAAACCGTGGTGATGGTCATACTCCTGGTTGCTCCAGAAGGTGTAGCTGGGCCCGTAGCCCCACTCGAAGGTGTCGTCGCCGAAGTTCTCCATCCCGTACTCCGAGCGCCCCTCGCGCTTGCTCACGTAGCCGTCATACATGCGCTCCATGCGCTCTCCATAGCGCGGGAAGAGCCACTCGCTCTCGGCGGGCATCTCGCCCAGCGCGAGGGTGGCGCAGGCGTAGCCCGGGTCGGGCGCGGGGAGCAGTCGCGAGCGGAAGGCGCGGAAGACGTCGGCGGACGCCGGGTCGGCGTCGGCGGGCTCGAAGGCGATCATGACCTCGTGGGTGATGCCCTCGCCCTGATAGAGCACGAAGGGGCCGTCGCTGAACTGCGTGTGGCTGTCCATCGGGATGAGGTCGAGCATGACGCCGTCGGCGGACACCTCGACCGCCTTCGGCCACCTCTCCCACCACCAGCGCGTGGCGACCGCGAGCCCCGGGCCATCGCTGAGGCGCGCGAAGCCCTGCGTGCGCCCGGCCTGAGCGACGTCGCCGCCCGCCTTAACCTCGGCCGCGTCGAGGTCGAGCTGCCGCACCGCCGCCATGTCGCCCGAGGCCGGCTCGCCCTCGCCCCAGACCGCCGCCCGCGCGCCCTCCCCGGCCCACGGCCTCGGCAGGTTCAGCCGGACCCGGCGGACGCGCTCGGTCTCGGAGTCCTCCTTGTGGGTGAACACGTAGCTGAGCCGCGTCATCGGCGAGCCCGCGTAGAACTCCTGAATCATGTCGAACTCGAGCAGCGTCGAGCCATCCTCGGCGGTATGGCGGCCGATGCGCCGCACGACCGCGCGCAGCGGCCCGGCCTCGATGACCTGCGTGTCCGTGACCTCGCCCGCGGCGGACGAGTACTGCGTCCCGTCGTCGGCGGTGACCAGCGCCGCCCACGGCTCGCCGCCCGCGACCATGTCGCGGCCGTCGAGCACCGCCGAGTCGAAGAGCGTGCCGCGCGTGGCGCTCAGCGTCGCCTGCAGCGGGCCCGTGTCGATGACGATGCGGCCGGTCTCCTCAGTCACGGTGAGGGCTTGTTCCGGCCCCACCGAGCGCGCGACATCTGCTCCGTACTCGACCGTGTACTCGGCGGTGGCGTCGGCCTCGACCGTCGCCGGGAAGCTCACCAGCGCGAACATGACGGAGCCATCCGGCCAGGTGTTCAGGGCGCGGGCCTGCACGGGCACCTCCGCGCCGTCGGGGCCGAGGACGCGGATGCCCTCGGCCGAGCGCAGGGCGCCGTAGGGGAAGGGCATGCCGTGTGTGGCGATCTCGCCGGCGCGCGCGACGCCCGCCTCCTCGGACACGCGCACGGTGAACGATGCACGAGTGGCCTCCGGCCCGAGCTGGTAGCACGCCGGCGCGACGGCCACCGGCGGCCTGACGGGCTCGCGCTCGACCAGCTCGCGCGGCAGCAGCACCAGCTCACCGATGGTCACCGACTCAGAGCCCTCGCGCGTGGCCGCGAGCGCGATCTCATCTCCCTGCTCGACGCGGGCCGGTCCGAAGACCGCCCAGTGCCAGCCCCAGTCATCGGCGGTCATGCGCACTGAGCCGGCCTCGCGGCCCGCGATGGAGAGCGACAGCGATGACTGGCCGAGGTGCTCGTCGCGCACGCGCGCGGCCAGGTAGTGCTCGCCGGGCGGGCCGACGTAGCGGCCGGTCAGTGAGCCGGCCTGTGCGCCCTCGGCCAGCGCGGCGCCGTCGTCGGTGGTCGCGAAGCCCTCGGCGCGCATGGTGCGCGGCGCCATGCTCCGGATGCCCGAGAACAGCTCGACCGCGGCCCAGAAGACGTCGGTGGCGAAGGGCGCGTCGCCCGAGTCCGCACGGTCGCGCACCTGGAGCGTGATGGTGACCTGCTCCCTACCGCGCACCGCGCCGGAGATGTCCACGAGGTAGAAGCGGTGCGAGGACGGATTCGGATTGCGGCCCAGCACATCCATCTCCCACACCGGCTCGCCGTCGATCAGGACCTCGGCGAAGCGCATGTCGGCCTTGCGGTTGTCGAACTCGGCGGAGCGCCGGTCGCCCTCGAACTCGAGGTCCTTGCCGCCGCAGTAGTCGTCGGACACGTAGAAGCGCAGCCGGCAGCCGCCGTCGGCCTCGACCGGCACGGTGCGGCTGACGCGGCCGAAGGCGCCGGCCTCACTCGGCTCGTGCGGGTGGGAGATGGTGAAGACCGCGCGCCGGTCGGGCTCGCCGCCGAACTGCCCCTTGGCCTCGAACTCCCAGCCCTCCTCATCCAGCGGCCAGGCGCCGCCCGCGGTCGGCGCGGGCAGCAACTCGGCCAGGTCCGCGCGATACTCCTCGGGCATGGCGCTCCTCCGATCGGTCGGCCAGTCGGGCGCACGCGACAGCGCGTAGGATACGAGGTTCTCGAACATCAGCTTCCCGGCGCAGTCCTCGCCACCGGAGTCCTTGAACCAGTGGTACTCGGGGATCATCTGGCACAGGATGATGCGGCCCTCGCCGTGGGGCAGCTCGATGAGGCCGTAGCGTGGCCCGTCGCCACGCGACTCGCGCTCGTCCCACTCCTGCTCGGCGCCGGTCGAGATCAGCGGCAGCCAGCCCTCGCCGAGGTCCCGGTAGGCGTCGTAGATACTGCCGGTGTGCACGTCGGCCAG
>JALGUI010000456.1 GCA_029820915.1 Candidatus Zipacnadia bacterium
TGCGGAGCTTGATGAGGCGGACGATGTCGCTGTGGCTGATGATGCCGATGATGCTCCCCGAGCGGTCGGTCACCAGCAGCCGGCCGATGTCGTTCTCGGCCATCTGCATCAGCGCCCCGACCGCCTCCTCGTCGGAGTTGATGGTCATTGTCTTCGGGTCCAGCTCCTGCATGACGCCGCGCACGCGGACGAACCGCCACTGCTCGCGCGGCACGCCCTGCAGGTGCTCCATGCGCACCATGCCCACCACGGTGCCGTGGTCCTCGACGGCGAAGGCGGTGAAGCGCGCGGCCATGAAGTAGTCGTGCGCGGCCTCCAGCAGCGTGGCGTCCGCGGGGACCGATGCCACCGGGCTGCTCATCAGGTCGTGGACGTAGACGTCCCCGAGCGCCTGCTGGAGTTGCAGCCTCTGGTAGCTGGCCGCGGCGGCGCTCGACAGCAGCCAGCCCAGCGCCACCAGCCACAGGCCCGAGAGCCCCCCGAAGAACATGGCGACGAAGCCGAAGATGATCATGGCGTAGCCGAACCAGCGGCCGATGTTCGACGCCACGCGGGTGGCGCGCTCGAGGCTCCGCCACATCCCCCACAACGCCGACCGCAGCACCCGGCCGCCGTCGAGCGGGAAGGCCGGCAGCATGTTGAAGACCGCCAGCGCCAGGTTGATCTGGCCGACCCACAGCAGCGCCGAGAGCCAGATGCGCGGGATGCCGACCGGGCCGAGGGCGCTGTGCAGGCCCAGGAAGAGTGCGCCGAGGGCGACGCTGGTGAGCGGGCCGACGATGGCGATGGTGAACTCGGTCCTCGGCTTCTCAGGCTCGCGACTCATCTGCGACACGCCGCCGAAGACGAAGAGCGTGATGCGTGACACCGTCACGCCCAGGCGGTTGGCCATCAGCGAGTGCGCCAACTCGTGCAACAGCAGCGACCCGAAGAACAGCAGCGTGGTAATGACCCCGATTGTCCACAGCTCGACAGCGGTCGCATCGGGTGCCTTGCCGGGGAGGATCTGTGCGGTGACGCTCCACAGGATGAGGCCGAAGATGATCAGCCACGTGAAGTGAATCTCGATGCCGATGCCGAAGACCTTGCCTATCCGCCAGCCGTGCACGACGCACTCACCTCATCAGCCCCCGCGGGGATGTCAGCTCGGCAGGATGACCCAGGTCGGACTCGACCACGCCAGGCCCCCACCCTCCTGGACCACGCGCGCGTAATAGTAGCCTAAGCCGGGCGCCGCGGGCAAACCGGCCATCGGCTCGGCGTGCTCGAAGTCGATGGCCATCTCCCACCGCCCGCCGCCGTCGAAGCTGCGCAAGGTCGCACCATTGTGGATGAGATCCAGGCGCTCGATGGGCGCGGTGCCCGCCACGGCGACGGCGACCCGGCGGGACTCGTCGGGGGCGGGCAGCAGGAGCTCCTCGCCCATCATGCGGCCGTTGACGGCGGTGTGCAGGAGGATGCGCTCGCCGCGCGTGGCGTAGGTGCGGCGGTGCCACAGGGCGTCGAAGATGGCGTGGCGGGTAAGCTCGGTCGCCCAGACCGCGGTCAGCCCCGGGACCTTGCCGTGGCCGAAGCTGGTCTCGCGGTACGCCGCGGGCGCGCCCATGTGCGTGTCGGTGCCGGCGGTGAAGCCGACCATGCGGCCGCGGTCGAGGCCCGCGCGCGCCGTGCACTCCTCGGGAATGCTGCCGCGGCCGACCGGGACCGGCACGTCGAGCGCCTCGGAGCAGCCGAAGAACGAGTAGACCTCGACCAAGCGAGTATAGCCCTCGACGAAGCGATCCCAGTCGGTCACCATGTGGCTGGTGTGGTCCACGACCATGAAGCTCACGCGCGCGCGCTCGAGCAGGTCCACGAGCTCCTCGATGTGCGTGTAGTCCATGTGCGCCCGCGACTTGCCGTAGGGGCTGGAGCTGAAGAAGGGCGGGTCGTCCTCGAGGAAGTAGACGTTCTTGTGGCCGTAGACCTGACCGTCGGTCAGCCCGGCGTGGCTGATCTCCCAGCCCGGCAGCGTCACGAAGCGGCCGGACTCGTTGAAGTCGCGGGCGGCGTCGAGGACCATCTGCCAGTGCTTGTCGGGGTCGTGCAGCCCGATGCCGAAGTCGTGGTCGGTGATGGCGGCGAAGTCGAGCAGCGCGGTGTCGCGGCCGTGGTGGTAGAACTGGTCGGGCGTGCGCTGGCCGCCGTCGGAGAGGCAGGTGTGGCCGTGGATCTCGCCCCAGTAGAGCCGGAAGCGCGGCTCCTCGACGATCTCGATGGGGTTCGACTCGCCGGCCAGCCCGATGCGCTCATCCTCGATGCGGATGCGGTCCAGCGGGTTGGCTCCCTCGGCGACGTCGGCGGCATCGGGCTCAGCGGCGGCCGGCGGGAACTGCACGCGCACCCGCCGCACCGGGTTACCGCAGGCGTCCAGCGCCACGTGCGCGACGGAGATCTCCTCGTCCGGCGCCACGATGGAGGGCGCTACGACGACCAGGCGCTCGGGCGGGCCCGGCTGCACCACCACCGTGTCGCCGCCGAGGAGCTCCAGCGGCGCCCCCTCGGCCCGCTCCACGCACACCCAGTGCCGCCAGTCGGGCTTGGCCTGGCCGGGCACCGTCATGCCGGGCGAGCCGCCCGAGGTGTCGCCGCAGGTCACGCGCAGCTCATCGCCGGCCTCCAGGCGGCCGCTCACCACCGTGATCCGCAGCACGTGCAGGTTGAGCGACGAGTAGATGCCCAGCAGGTCGCGCCAGAAGTACGATTCGCTCTCGATTCGCTCCTCGAGCGCCTCCGCGGCGTGGTTCGCATGGTGCGAGCGATAGCCCTCGAGCGCCAGGTCTGCGCCCTCGGGGCCTTCGATGGAGGCGAAGTTGGGCGCGGCGGGATCCTTCGCCTGCGGGAAGGCGTCGTAGCCGGACTCGCCGCGCAGGTCGTAGGCGATCTTCACGCAGCCACCCGCCTCGACGGGCGCGCCGCGCAGGACGATGCAGCCACCCGCCTCGACGGGCGCGCCGCGCAGGACGATCCGGCACTGCCAGGTCGCCATGGACCCGGCGATGAGGGGCTCGGGGGAAGTGGTGCTGACGGCGCGCATGACGGTACCTCCGGACGGAATCGTCACTTCCGCCAGTTTCGCCCCGCAGGCCCGCATTCCTGCGTCGGAGGGCTGTGCTGCGAGGACGGGAGTCCAGATGAGACAGGGGAGGAACAAGATGCACTATGATGGAACTATTGGGGGGGGGAGTGTCAATTCACCTGGTCGTCAGGGTTTCGGCGAGCGTCAGGGGGCGGGCGCGATGTTCCTCATCCGACGGATGCCCGGTGCAGGGCGAGAACTCCTCGTCGCCGCCGCGCTGCTTCTCCTGTTGCCACGAGCTGTCCCCTGCCAACCGGAGGCCGTGCCGCTGTTGGTCGGCGGCTGGATCGACGGCTACTTCCTCACGCCTGAGGGTGACCTGGGTCTTCACACGTTGACACTGTCAAGCGAGGCCCTCCCGCCAGAGGGGCCCACGCTGCACCCGCTGTGGGGCGGCTATCGGGTCCGGCTCAACTTCACCCCCCACGATAAGGTCAGCACGATCAGGGTAACCGGCATGGCGAGCGGCGAGGTGCTCGACGAGCGCCACTTCGACCGCCCCCGGGCCTGGCCGGGCCTGCTGCTGTTGTGCGCCGATGCCGACGGCTTCTGCGCTGTCCGTCACGGCCTGTCCTACCGGGTCGAGGTGACCTACGCCGACGGGCGCA
>JALGUI010000457.1 GCA_029820915.1 Candidatus Zipacnadia bacterium
GTACGCCGTCCGGCGCATCGACCACCCGAACTTCGGCATCTACTATGACGCGGGCAACATCGTCCACTACAAGGGCCTGAACCCGGTGAACGAGCTGCTGGTGTGCGCGGAGCACGTGGTGGCGATGTGCATCAAGGACAGCCTGGGCGAGCTGGAGGGCGTCAACATCCTGCCGGGCACCGGCGTGGTGGACTTCGCGGGCGTGTTCGAGGCGCTACTCGGCGCCGGATTCGATGGCCCGTGCATCGTCGAGTGCCTGGGCGGCGACACGCTGGCCGAGGTGAACGAGGCCGCCGCGAAGACGCGCGATTTCCTGGTGGCGCTCACGGGCTGACGTCGGGCCCAGGCTGTGTGGAGCAGCGGTATTGCAACGGCAAGCCCTGCATTCGGGGCCTGCGGGTGCGCGTATACCACGTCTGCCCGGCCTGCTGGCGGCTGGCGAGACGCCCGAGAGCATCCTTGACGCCTACCCCTACCTGGAGCCGCGCGACGTCGAGGACGCGCTCCGTTCCGCCACTGAGTTCTGTCACTGACCTCCCGGCCTACAACTCCAGTGGCGGCAGGTAGCTCAGGCTGGTGCGCTCCGCGAGCCAGAAGGTGTTCGTGAACGGCTCGTCCGACGCGCGCAGGCGCTCCGCCTCGGCGTGCAGCTTCTCCGTCGTCGTCGTCGTGCCCCACAGCGTGTGCTGCGTGACCTGAGTTGCGACGGTGAGCGGCCGCACGTGCGCGTACTCGCGCACGTCGAGGATGATGTCTGGCGGCCGGTCCTGTACGCCCTTGTAGTAGAGCAGATAGGGCGTCCG
This sequence comes from Candidatus Zipacnadia bacterium, assembly GCA_029820915.1. Taxonomy (GTDB): domain Bacteria; phylum Armatimonadota; class Zipacnadia; order Zipacnadales; family UBA5352; genus JALGVA01. The sequence goes on from JALGUI010000457.1 coordinate 804, forward strand.
CCACGGCTCGCCCAGGTCGGCCGACACCGGGCTGCCGGCCTGCCAGGTGGCCTCCACCGAGATGGCGTGCGTCGCGAGGTGATCGCGGTGCATGTCGTGCGGCCCGTGGGTGAAGACCACGTCCGGGGCCACACGCCGGATGACCTCGATGAAGCGCTGGAAGGTCGGCTTGTCGTTGGTCAGCGCCATGTCGTCGGCGCCGATGTAGATGCGCTCGGTGGTGCCGATGATCCCGTCGGCGGCCGCCATCTCGTCCGCGCGCATGCCCACGATGTCGTCACGCCACTCGGGCCTGGGGTAGCCCTCCGAGCCGTTCGTGGCGATGCAGATGTAAACCTCAACGCCCCGCTCGGCGAGCATCGCCATGGTGGGCGCCATGGTCAGCTCGTCATCGGGATGTGCCCCGAACACCAGGATCCGCTCGTAGTCCATCGCTGGCTCCCTCGCTGGTGGCTTCCGGCGTGTGGGGACGGTCTTCGACACCGGCACCGGCATACCTTCGGAGGCGGGCGGCGTGAGTTTACAGTCCCGTTGCCGGCGGTTCACCGGCGCCTAACTCCGGCGACGGGCAAGCGTGGTATGATGTCAGCGACGGACGGAGGGCCGCACGTCGTTCAGAACGCGCGAGGAAACCGCCCCCATGGGCTTGCATCACACGGCAATTCCGCGTACGATAGAGGCGCACGGGCACGACACTGCTGCCGATCGTCGCGCGCCGGCCGTGGGGGAGGCCGCCGGCACTTGGGACACGGGGGCGCGCCGCGTGGTCAATGCTCTGACCATTGACGTCGAGGAGTACTTCTGCTACGCCTACCCTGGCGACACGCTCTCTCGCGAGGAGTGGGCGGCGCTGGAGAGTCGCGCGGTGCCGCACACGCTCGAGACGCTCAAGATCCTCGAGCAGCACGGAATCCGCGCGACCTTCTTTGTGCTCGGGTGGGTCGTGGATCGCGAGCCCCACCTGCTGCGGGAGATCCGCGACCGCGGCCACGAGATCGGCAGCCACGGTTTCGGCCACCAGCTCGTCTACACCCAGACCCCCGAGCGGTTCCGCGATGACGTCAAGCGCTCGATCGACGTCATCACCGACGTCATCGGCGAGATGCCGGTCGGCTACCGCGCGCCCTCGTTCTCGATCAACGCGGAGTGCATGTGGGCCCTGGACATCCTGGCGGAGCTGGGCTTCGTCTACGATGCCAGCATCTATCCCACGCGCATGCGCGAGAACGGCGCGGCGGGCCTCCGCACCGAGCCACATCGCCTCCCCAGCGGCATGTGGGAGTTCCCCGCGGCGACGCTGAAGATCGGCGGCCTGCGCCTGCCCTTCGGCGGCGGAGGCTACCTGCGGCTCTACCCGTTCCTCATCACGCGCTGGGCCACGCACAGGATCAACGCCGGCGGCCGGCCCGCGATGGTCTACCTGCACCCCTGGGAGCTGGACCCCAGCCCACCGGTGAGACCACGCAGCCGACTGCGACGCTTCCAGCACACGGTGAACCTGGCGAAGACCCGCTCGCGGCTGCTGCACCTGTGCGCGGAGTTCGACTTCGCGCCCATCGGGGATGTGCTCAAGCAGATCGAGGCGGAGACAGAGCAGTCGATCGAGGTCGCCGCGGCGCAGTAGCGGCCTGCCGTGCCCCGACGAAGCCCCTCAGAAGACGTAGACCGGCGTGCCGACCTGGATGAGCCCGTACAGCGCTTCCGCGTCCGCGCGGTGCTGGCGCACGCAGCCGTGCGAGGCGGGCCTGCCCAGGAGGTAGTAGTAGCGCGAACTGGTGGCGTGGATGCCGTGGCTGCCGCTCGAAGTGATTTGCAGCCAGTAGGGCATCCAGCAGGTGTAGCGGCGACTCCACGCGGAGCGCCGCTTGCCGAACACCTGGCCCATGGCCCCGCGCCTGCGGTCGTGGCTGCCGGGCTGCATGTGCGGCGTGGTGTAGCCGGGTGCGGCCGTGGACACGATGTGCATGCGCCGGACGCGCCCGTTCTCGTAGTAGTACAGGCGCTGGCGCTTCTTGACGATGCCGATGGCGTGCGTGGGCAGGTCCTTGAGTTCGGCCGGCCGGTAGCGCACGCCGATCTCGTCCGCCGCGATGCGGTTGCCCTCCGCGTCATAGCCCGCGATGCGCAGCCTGAAGCCAGCCGCATCCATCCAGGGGATCGTCCACGGCACCTCGCCGAGGTTGGGCAACATCTGACCGTAGATCACGCGGCCGTACTCGCCCCGCGACCGGCCCCCGAGCCGGCAGCGGTCGTACGAGTAGTAGAGGCGCACCTTGTCGATCGGGCCCTCCCAGTCCCAGCGGATCGTGATCTCGCTGCCCTCGAGCACTTCGCCATCGCGCGCGGGGCTACCGATGCGGACGAAGAAGTGCTCGACGGGCCGCCGCCCGCCGGGCGGCGCAGGGGGTTCCAGCCCGACGTCCGGCGGCTCGGGCTGGAAGGACTGATCCCGGGCGTCGTCGCCGGGCGCCGTCCGCGGGGCCACCGCCTGTGACGGCGCCTCCGACGGCGTTGCGACGAGCGGGATAATCAGGACGGCTACCAGCAACCTCAGCATCTGCCTGCACCCGCTGCGGCGCCCGGCCTGTGGCCCGGGCAAGACGATGCTGCGTATCCCCGCGCGGACGGACTGCTCGACTGCATTCCTATCCTACTTAGTGGGGATTCCCCGCGGAAGCCCCGTTGAAACATGGCGGGCCGCCCCGCGAG
>JALGUI010000458.1 GCA_029820915.1 Candidatus Zipacnadia bacterium
AGCGGATTGTGCAGCGACCGCGTGCCGCCGCCTTCGGCGATGCGGCCGAAGACGGTGTTCGCCCCGGACAGAAGCAGGGCCACGCGCGGGCCGGGACGGTCCTTGATGCGGCGCAGCGCCGGCCCATACGGCTCGATGAGCGCCCTCGACACGCGGCCGAGGGCGGTCAGCGTGTTCGGATTCGTGTAGCGATACGTCTGCCTCTCCTGGGTCTCGATGGCGGTCTGCAGCCCGTGGAACGCGATCATATCCACGGGGCGGCTCATGACCAGCCATATGGCCTCGGTCAGGATATCCGGGGGGATCGCCACGAAGGGCGCGTCCCGGAGGTGGTCGGGAGCGTCCGGCCCGCGGCCGGGCATGGCGCTGTCCGCGTAGGCGATGATCTGGATCATCTGCGAGACCTGCTGTTGCCGGCCGCTGCGTTGCCCGAGACAGACCATTTCGTCGGCGAAGGCGGCGACGTCCAACGGATTGCGCTCCACGTATGTCCAGTGGTTGAGCAGCTCCATGCCCTCCCACCGACCGTGGAACTGAGGCGCGCGCAGCACCGGATCGTGGAAGGTGATGATGTCCGGCGCGATCCGGTTGATCTCCCTGGCCTGCTCGCACGTGATGCCGTTAAGCGCCCCGCCGCCCTCCGCGAAGAAGAAGCGGAACCACTTGTAGAGCGGCGCGTCGTCGGGGATGATGCGATCCGGGAACAGCTCCAGGCTGGTTGCCGGCGCGATGTATGGGCGGTCTGCTTCCTGCGGCCGCGCGAAGCCCAGCCGCTCCAGGTAGCGCGCCTCGGCCGCATCGGAGAGGTTGGGGTACGAGTGGCCCTCGTACTCTGAGTTCAGCAGGATGTAGCGGAGCCGCCGGTTGGATCGCCAGGCGCGTGCATGGGTTCGGGCGGTCTCCAGCGCCCACTCGCGGAACGCGGGATCAAGTTCATCGACGTGCGGCGCGCCGGAGGGGGCCTGGGGGTTCTCGAAGCCCTCCTTGACCGCCGCCGGCGGGGATCTCAGGCTCGGAGGGTAGGAGTAGTAGGTCAGGCCCAGCCGACATCCGAGGGCCAGCAGCTCGGGCGAGCGCTGACCGAACTCGTGCATCACGGTCACCCCCGCCTCGGCCACATCCTCGATCTGCTCGGCGATGTTGGCGCCGCCCCACCAGAAGACGTCCATGCGCTCGGCCGGAACCGGCCTGCCGACCTCGATTGCGACCGCGTCGGTCGCCACCGTCTCGTCCCCCGCGCGGAGTCTCAGCACGAGCGTGTAGCGGCCCGAGCGGAACCTGCGAGCGTCGAGCCGGAGCGTGATATCGGCCGATTCGCCCGCTGCGAGTTCCGGGACGCTCAGCTCCGCAACCGGATCAGTGTAAAGGCTCTGCCGGACGAGCGTGGCGACCAGGTCCAGCGGGCCCACGGCGCCCGGCGTTGAGTTCTCAATGGTGGCGGGAACGGCGATGGTCCCGGCGTCACGGCCAAAGGCCCTGTCACGCTCGCGGAGGCCGAGCTTGACGCGTATGCCGGACCACCGGAAGTCCTCGGGCGGGTCGCCCGGCGTCGCCGAATGAAGCGCTACATCCTCGAACTGGCCGTTGAGGCGGTTCAGGCCAAGCGCGGCGCGACCTGTCGTGAAGGTGTTGTCATACGCGTGCAGAACCGGCCGGCCGTCGATGCTTGCGAGGAGGGTCGAGCCGGCCGCGGTGAAGGTCACGACCGCCGCCGGTTCGTCCGGCGCCCTGCGGATGCCCTCCGCCAGCCTGGTCTTCGCCAGGACCTCCTGCCACCCACCACAGACGCGCTCGATCGCGATCTCCGTCGCGCTGTCGATGCGCAGCCGGTAGTGGTTCTCCGGGTCGCTGAACCGCAGAGCCAGCATGATCGGTCCCGCGCCACCCAACGGACGCAGCCCAGCCGTGAGGCCGGCGCCATCCGTCGGCTCGGTCGGGAGCGCGATCCAGCGCCCGCCGGGCCGAGGCCGGTCGTACGTGCGGTTGCGCAAGCCGGTGGTCTCTCCGGCGCCCTCGTCGGGCCGGTAGACAACCCAACCGTCATCATAGGGGCGCCAGTTGTGCGCTTCTGAGGCGGAGAAGTCCTCGCGGAAGACCTCTGCGCCCACCACGATGTTGCCGGCCGCCCGGGTCGCCCGCCACGGCGCGGGGAGGATGCTGAAGCCGAACAGCGCGCAGGCATTGCGGGCTTCCCCGTCCACCTCCGCCGTGGCGATGACGGCGCCCGCCCGAGCCGACAGCTCAGTGGCGTCGGGCGCAATCGTCACGCGTGCCGCGAAGACGCCGTCGCCGGGCGTGGCGTCGCCGTTCTGCCCATCGTCATTCAGCAGGATCTCATCCTCGTCGGTCAGGCGAATCAGGGCCTCATCTTCCGCGGCCCGACAGGTCACCGCGATCGGCTCGTTGGTGGGCTGGTCCGCGGTGTAGGTCAACACGATCGCGTCGCCGATCTCCGCGAGATCGTTCGCCTCTCCTGCGTCGGCCAACTCCACCGTCAGCCCGCCGATGGGAGCCTTCACGAGTCGCACCCAGTCCACGTCCACCGCGCCGCTCGGCGTCCGTCCGGCCGGGCCGATGATGGCGAGATCGAGCGGCATCTCGTTGAGCGCGCCGAAGAACGGGAAGCGGCTGAGATCGACCGTGCTCACGCCCCGTCCCATCCGCCCGAGTTGTGGGTTCCCCTCCGCGGGCAGCCGGAGCCATGCCTTGAAGTAGTGGTTCGGGTTCTCCACATCAGCTATCCGGATCTGCAGGTAGCGATACTCGGAGTCGCCGAGGGGGAGGATCCTCTGGATTGAGCCGCCCGCGAACTCAGACACCTCGCGGAAGCGGACCCGGTCGCCCACCTGCTCCGCGCTGATCTCCTCGGGCTCGAAGGCGAACCATCCGCCGCGCGAGTCGGCGGCGCTCTCGAACGGATCGAAGTCCTCAATCCAGAGCGTGTTCGCGTCGGGGTT
>JALGUI010000459.1 GCA_029820915.1 Candidatus Zipacnadia bacterium
TCGGATGCCCGCCCGGCCCCCAGCCGCCGCTCTCCGCGCTCTGGTCGTCGCTCGGCACGAAGGTCACCGCGATCTCGTCCGCGCCGACCTCGCAGAGCTGGAAGCCCTGCCTCGTCTCGACCTCCAGCCAGCGATCGGTCTGTTGCGCGGTGTTGCCCGCCGCCGGCGCCTTGTAGACCCGCATGTCGCCGACCTGCTCGGCCGGCCGGCCGGTGTGCACGTGCCCGCACAGCAGCACCGTCACGCCCGCGGCCCCCAGCGCGTCCAGCAGCCGCCCGCGGTGCGGCTGGTCGATGCTGAAGTAGAAGGGGAGGTACTCCTCGGGCTTCGCGATGTCCCAGCTCGGCTCGTCGGGCGCGATGTCCCAGCTCGGCTCGTCGGGCGCGTCGATGTAGGGCCAGTAGTGCATCATCGCGACGTGATGGCGCGCGGGCGGGAGGTCGGGCAGGCGGCTCATAAAGCGCCAGAAGCGCTCCTCCTCGCGCAGTCCCGAGCCCGCGACCGCCGCGTAGAAGCCGCTGAAGCGCACGCCGCGGTGCAGGAAGCTCCACTGGATCGGGCCGAAGTAGGACGCGAACAGCGCCAGGCGCTCGGAGGTCATGTTGAGCGCGATGTCGGAGCGGTCGGCGCGGCCGCTCTCGCGGTTGGTGTGCTTGTTGCCCACGTCCATGTTGCCGGGGATGACGAATGACGGGAAGGGCAGCGTGTCGAGGTCCTCGCGCGCGTTGAGGTATTCGAACTCGTGGGTATCGCCATCGCGGGTGAGGTCGCCGCCGACGAGCAGCAGTTCGGGCTCGAGCGCGATCATCTGCCGCTTGATGGCCTCCCACCGCGCGGTCATCGCCGGCCGATACCGATACGACCGCCGCGTCCCGAGGTGGTGGTCGGTGACGTGGACGAATCGCCAGGTGTCAGATGCAGCCATGTGGTGCCTCCCAGCGCGGCGTCGAAGTGACAGGACAGGCAGGTTCCTTGCTGCGACTTGAGTGGCCTGCCCGTGCCCGGTTGCCAGTGCGCGCAGCATGCGGTACAATGGGGACAACAGGCAGGATTGCGAGGGATCACCGTGAGCCAAAGAGCGACCGACGGCGACGCCGTTCCACGCATCGAGTACTTGCGCGTGCGCAACTACCGCGCATTGCGGCACCTTGAGCTGCGGGACGTGACTCCGTTGACAGTCTTCGTGGGGCCCAACGGCAGCGGCAAGTCCACGGTCTTCGACGTGTTCGCATTCCTGAAGGAGTGCTTTGACACCGGCCTGCGTCGCGCTTGGGACCGTCGTGGGCGCTTCAGGGAACTCCGCTCCCGTGGCGCTGGTGAGGATGAGCGCATCGCGATCGATCTCAAGTACCGGGAGAAGCCCAGCGAACCGATCATCACATACCATCTCGCCATCGGTGAGCGCGAGGAAGGACCCTTTGTGGCGGAGGAGTACCTTCAGTGGCGACGCGGGCGGCGCTACGGGAAGCCGTTCAAGTTCCTCTCATTCCAGGCCGGGAGCGGGCAGGCCTGGACCGGGGAGACCCCGGAGGAGCAAGGCGAGCGCGTGGATGAGCTGCTGGACAGCCCCGAGATGCTCGCTGTCAACAGCCTGGGGCAGTTCCAGAAGCACCCACGCGTGAGCGCACTACGGCGATTCATCACCGGCTGGTACCTCTCGTATCTCACCGCCGATGACGCACGCGGCCAGCCCGAAGCGGGGCCCGCCGAACGTCTGAGTCAGAGTGGCGACAACCTGCCGAATGTGATGCAGTACCTGGACGAGAGGCACCCCGAGGTACTGGCGTGTGTCTTGAGCGAACTGACGTCCCGTGTCCCCCGGCTGGAGGGTGTGGAGGCGAAGACCCTTGAGGACGGCAGACTGTTGCTGCAGATCAAGGACGCCCCGTTCGAGCGCCCGATCCTCGCCAAGTTCGCGTCCGATGGGACGCTCAAGATGCTGTCCTACCTGGTTGTGCTGCATGACCCCGATCCGCCGCCCCTGATTGGCATTGAGGAGCCCGAGAACCATCTGCACCCGCGTCTTCTGCCGGAGTTGGCGGAGGAGTGCCGGATGGCGACTACGCACTCCCAGTTGCTTGTCACCACGCATTCGCCGTTCTTCCTCACGGGACTCCGTCCGCAGGAAGTCTGGGTGCTCTACCGAGATGTCGACGGCTACGCGCGTGCCCGGCGCGCCTCGGAGATGGACGGGGTGCGGGAACACATCGCCGCGGGGGCGACCTTGGGTGATCTCTGGGCTGAGAGCTTCTTCGAGGTGGGCGACCCGCTGGTCAATGCCGGCGGCGAGCGCACACTCTTCGGGGGGAGAGAGTAGGACAATGCACATTGAGGTGCTTGTCGAGGAACCATCAGCCGAGGCGGCCCTGGCGAATCTGCTACCCGAGCTCCTCCCCGGGCACGCGGAGTTCGCCGTGCGCGTCTTCCGCGGGAAGCACGATCTGCTCCGAAAGCTCCCGGCGCGTCTGGCAGGGTACAGCCGGTGGATAGCGCCCGACTGGCACATCGTCGTGCTCGTCGACTGCGACGCAGACGAGTGCCTGGCTCTGAAGCGGCAGCTCGACCAGATGGCAACGGGCGCCGGCCTCGTGCCACGAGGCGAAGCCTCGGGCGGGCGCTTCCACGTCCTCAACCGTATCGCGATCGAGGAACTCGAAGCTTGGTTCTTCGGGGACGTCGAGGCCATGTGTGCAGCCTACCCGCACGTCCCGGGAACGCTCGCGGCGAAGGCGCGCTATCGCGATCCCGATGCGATCAAGGGCGGCACCTGGGAGGCGCTGGCGGATGTCCTGGGTTACCCTCGCGACCGCTATCCGAAGATCGAGGTCGCCCGCGAAGTGAGCAGACACATGGTGCCGGAGCAGAACCGCTCGCACAGCTTCCAGGTCTTCGTGTCAGGCATCGCCGAACTCGTCGCTGGGGATTCCTGAGCCCCTTGGCCGAACGTCACTCCCCCAACCACCCCAGCACCAGCCTCGCGACGACTCTGTTCCCCGCGTCGCTCACGTGCGCCTCGTCCGCGGTGGCGAGCGAGGGCGTGTCAGCCGTCGTGCCCTCGCTACTCCGGCAGTACCACCGCGTCGGCGCTCTCGCCGAACTGTACAGCGCCCAGATCGGGGGCCTGACCTGAGAAGTAGCCAGGACCCATGCCCGGCAGGCCCGGATGCTGCACGCCGTCCATGACCCACTCCCGGGACAGGTCAAGCCCCTTTCCCCTGCCGGGGC
>JALGUI010000460.1 GCA_029820915.1 Candidatus Zipacnadia bacterium
GCGAGGTCTACTACCTCGGCATGGTGGACGCCGAGCGGGCCTTCGTGCTGGCGCTCGACCCGCTCTCGGGTGAGGGCCGCCAGCTTAACTGCGAGGGCTGGGGCGGCCAGGTCTGGCATGTGTGCGCGCACTCCAGCGGACTCGCGTATGCGACGCTCGGCACGGGCGCCATCTTCGAGATGAACGCGGCCACCGGCGAGGTGCGGTTCATCGGCACCGCGCCTGAGGGCGAGCAAGTGGTGTGGGAGCTGTACGAGGCGTCCGATGGCCATCTCTACGGCGGCACCTACCCCAGCGCCAAGCTCGCGCGCGTGAACCTGGACACGTACGAGGTCGAGTGAACCTGGACACGTACGAGGTCGAGGACCTCGGGCGCATGGACCCCGAGCAGAAGTACGTGCGCACCATCGCCGTCGAGGGCGACTACGTGTACTGCGGCTGCGGCGTCACTCGCCCCGCCGTCTGGGCCTACAACATCCGCACGGGCGAGAAGACGCAACTGCTGCCCGACGAGGCGCGCGAAGGGCCCGGCTGGGGCCGGGCGATGACCCGCATCGACGGGCGCGTCTACGTCTACGGGTCCGGCGGCCTGTACTGGCGCATGTCGGGGCTGGAGATGGAGCCGGTGGACGAGGCCCCGCGGCTGCCCTTCCACGAGCTCGAAGACGGGACGCAGCTGTTCGCATACGACGCTGCCGGGCCGGACCGCGTCTACCTCGCGGTCACGTGCGCTTCGACTACGAGTGCAGCGGCACCGCGCTGTGGGATCTCTTCGCCGGGCCCGACGGCCGCGTCTACGGCAACACCCACACACCCATCACGCTGTTCGCCTACGACCCCGCCGCCGGCGAGACCGAGGTGCTCGGCGATCCGGTCGGCCACGCCGGCCAGGTCTACGCCTCCGCCTGGATCGACGGGAAGCTGCACATGGCGGCGTACTCCGACTGCACCTACACGGTCTGGGACCCGGCCCGCGAGTGGAGCTTCGGCGCCGAGCCCGAGCACAATCCTCGGCGCCTGGGCACCACCTCACGCGACCTGCAGCGCGCCGGCGACCTGATCCTCGCGCCCGATGGCCGGCACACCATCGTCGCGGGGCAGCCGGGCTACGGGCGTATCGGCGGGGCGATCGCGATCGTAGACCCGCAGGCGCAGCAGTTCGACGTCATCGACGACGTGGTCGCGCCGCAGAGTCCGTGGGCGCTGTCCACCACGCCCGATGACGACATCATCGCGGTCGGCACCAGCCTCTACGGCGGTACCGGCACGGACTACGAGGTGACGCCGGGCCGCCTCGTCTTCTGGAACTGGCGCACGCGCGAGATCGTGGCCGAGCTGACGCCGTGGGAGGACGAGTACGTCATCGGCAGCCTGCTGCGCCTCGGCGACGAGCTGTGGATCTGCGGCGCGCCGAACGGCAAGATCGCGGTCTACGACTTCACGCGCGCCGAGATCGTCCACGAGGAGGACTACGACTACGGTGCCGCGCGCCTGGTCTACCGCCCCGAGGACGGCATGATCTACGGCGCGTTCGCGGGCTGGGTCGTGCGCATCGACCCCGCGACGCGCGAGCACGAACTGCTCGCGACCTACCCCGGCCTGCATGGCGCCGTCGCGCTGTCCGGCGACTGGCTCTACGGCTTCAGCGACCTGAACCTGCTGCGGCTGCCCATCGACTGAGGGCGGCTGCGCCGCCCCGGCGGGCGAGGGCGCCCGCGGTCCAATTCCTTCTGGCGTGCAGGCGCCCTCCGCCTGCACCTCGATATTGCTGCGCTGCACTACCGACAACCGGCGTCCGCACCCGCCGCCACGGGTGTTGGATTCCCAGCGGGCCAAGGTGTATAGTGGCGGCGTTGTCCGGCGACCACGCTCTGCCGAGGAGGCCAGGCGCCCGCACATGGTGATGTGCACGTGACCGACAGGTCGCATGGCTCATTCCGCGACTCGCGGCTGTCCGCGGTGCTCAAGCGCATCGCGGCCATCGTCGTCGTGGTCGGGCTGCTCGCCTGGGTCGTATGGGGCGCCTGGGGCGATGCGCGGCGGATCGAGTGGCACGAGCTCGAGCTGCACGGGGGTCTGATCGCGCTCTCGGGCGCCCTGCTCGGGCTGGCCTTCGTCTGGCACGCCGTCGTCTGGGTCCTGATGATGCGCCTGCTGGGCTACCGCCTGGCGTGGCTGCCGGGCGTGCGCGCGGCCGTGGCGTCCCAGCTCGGCAACTACATCCCGGGGAAGATCTTCATCGTGGTCTTCCGCGTCCAGGTGGCGGCGCGCTACGGCGTGCCCAAGGTGCCGGTGGTGGGCACGATCGCCCTGGAGGCACTGCTGCGCAACCTGATGGCCACCATGCTCGCCGGCCTGGGGCTTTACTACATCGGCGTCGGCACGTCCTACATGCTGGCCCTCGCGATCCTGGCCGTGGTGTCGGTGTTCTTCGCCAGCCCCCGGGTGTTCCACGGCATCGCGGACTGGGTGCTGCGCAAGACGGGCCGGCCGCCGCTGCCCAGGCGGCTCACCGCGCCGCAGGTGCTGGCGCTGCTCGGCTGTTACCTCGTCTACTGGGCGATGTACGTCGGGGCGTTCTACCTGATGCTCGCGGGCACATTCGGGACGGAGCCCTCGGCGCTACCGTGGCTGGCCACCGCGGTCTTCGTGTCGCAGCTCGGCAGCACCCTGGCGGTCTTCGCCCCGGTCGGGGTGGGTGTGGCCGAGGCGGGCATAGCCGGCGTCCTGGCCCTGACGGACGCCGTGTCCGCGCCCTACATGGTCGCGGTGGTCACCAGGGTGTGGCGCACGATCTTCGAGATGGCGCAGATCGGGCTGGTCTGGCTGATCCCCCTGCCGCCCCCCGAACCCCGGGAGACCGACGCCCCCGGCCCGGACCGGGCCGAGGGCGCTGACATCTCCGGGGCCTCGCCGCCCGGCTCGGGCGGCGGCTAGTGCTTACTTGCGGAAAAGCACGTACTGACGGCTTCGACAGGCGAGGGCGCCCGTCGTACGAAGTACTACACGAAAAGGCAAGAGGCAACCATGTCGTAGTGCGGGCGCCCTGCGCTCGCAGCGCGAGCGCCGAGGTCACGGAGCGACCTCACCTGCACACGCCGTTGGGAGCAGATTACAGCACGCGAACCTCCGCCACCAAGCACTAGCGTCGCGGCGGCCTCGGTCACGCGGTCGCGGGCGTCGCGCGTCTGCCTCAGGCGCCCCAGAACATCGGTCGGGCGTCCCGGGTCCCCGCGGCCGCGGCCGGGCGCGTCGGGATCGGGGCGGCGGGCAGAGCGCACACGACGCCGGGCCGGTCGGACATGAGCGTGAGGCCGCCGCCGTGGCGCTGACAGATGCGCCGGGCCGCGTCGAGCGACAGGTTGTCGAGTGTCAGGGCTTCGGCACGCTCCTGCAGGCGGTCGTCATCGGACTGCAGGGCGACGGCGAACTCGACGGCCGGGATCTCCCCGCTATTCCGAGGTGGCTCGAGCCTGACGACGACGCGCTCGCCGGCACGCGCCACCGCCATCACCGACCTCAGCGTGCTCGTGACAGCCTGCCCACCAGCTCGCGCACCACCCGGCGGGCCATCGTGTGCAGGTCCACCAGCGATCCGGTGTCGGGCTCCGCGGGATCGGCGACGACCACCATCAGATCGTCGAGCAGGCCGTGGATTCTGTTGGTCTGTTCGGCGACGATCCCGAGCATCTCGGTCTGGACATCGGGTCCGATGTCGCTGTACAGCATGTACTCGGCGGCCGCCCCCACGGACGTCAGCATGGAGCGAAGCCGGTGTGAGAACGACCTGATGGTCTCCCGGCTCACCACGAGTCTGTCGCCTCGCTGCGCCGCCCCCACCATCTTGGCGGCTCCGCCGGGCGCTCCTGCCTCGTCGTGCTCCCATGTCCCGCCGTCCGTGCTCATCGGTTCGGGGTCCCCTCTTGGGCCGGTGTCGCGCCGCGCGGGGACCTTATCGGCACGTCGCGGCGGAACTTGAGTTCCCCGACCCGTCCGCCATGAACTTCGGCGTCGCTGTCACACCTCGGTTTCCTCCTCATTGCCTCAAGCCCGTCCGCACATGCGCCGATGATTCGAGTGTCGGATCGATGGTCGCCGATCACCACCCAGGCGGCGCGGGACGCCGTCGGCGGCGTGGAGCGGTCGTCGAAGCAGGCTACCCGCAACGGAGTGACAACCCCCTGACTGTCAGGGGTCTTCGGGGGCGGCGACGCCCTCCGCGCACAATGGCAAGAAGGAGGAATTCAGATGTCCCTGACCCGCATCAACCAGAACATCTCCTCGCTCAACGCCCAGCGCAACCTGGAGATCAACTCCGAGCGCATCGGGCAATCAATCGAGCGGCTGTCCAGCGGTCTGCGCATCAACCGTGGGGCAGACGATCCCGCCGGCCTGGTCATGTCCGAGCTGCTGCGCGCCCAGGTGTCCGGCCTGGACGTGGCCCAGCAGAACGCCTCCCAGGGCGTCAACCTGATCAAGACCGCTGAGGGCGCACTCGACGAGATCTCCGGCATGCTCCGGCAGATGCGCGACCTGGCGGTGGCCGCGGCGTCGGACTCGAACTTGAACGCCGACGCCCGCGCCGCCCTGCAGTCGCAGGTGGAGTCGGCGCTCACCACCATCGATAAGGTCGCGACCAACACCAAGTACGCGGGTCGCGCGTTGCTCGACGGTTCGGCGGGCACCAACGTCAATATCATCGACAACGCCACGGTCGGCACCCAGGGCCTGACGACGCTGGGCACCCAGGATGACGGCTACATCTCCATCCAGGTCAACACCGCCGCCGAGAAGGCCACCAGCTCGTCCGACACCAGCGGCGCGGCGGGCGACGGCACCGGCGCCGTGAGCGGCACCGGCAGCATCGACCTGTCCACCGGTGGCGACGCGCTGAGCCTGTACATCAACAGCGTGAAGGTGCAGGACGGCGCCGGAGACCTGGTGATCGACGTCACCACCACCTGGAACGACGTCGTCACGGCCATCAACACCACCGCCGCCCTCGACGGTCAAGTCACGGCCGCCATGACCGGCGGCGAGCTGGTGATCAGCTCGGACGCCTACGGCTCGGATCAGCACATCTCCGTCGAGTACAGCGGCACCGCGACCGCCGTGACCGACCTGCTCGACAGCGGTGGCGAGGTGTACTTCGAGGCCGACTACGGCGTGGACACCCTGGCCGACGTGGCCTTCGGAGGCAACGCGCTCGATGGCGGTAGCGACGTGACCTTCAACGCCGGCAGCGGCCTCACCATCGCCCACGCCACCTACGGCTCGATCACGCTCACCGAGGCCGCGGCCACCGCGACCGGCGACTACGCCGACGCCCTCTACGGCCAGCAGGGCCAACTCTCCTTCCAGGTCGGCTACGGCGCCGGCGAGACCGCCAGCACGAGTATCCCCTCGGTCAAGACCGCCGACCTGGGCACCACCGACCTGCTGTCGAACATCGACATCTCGACGGTGGACGGCGCGGAGAGCGCGCTCACGGTCGTTGACGAGGCCGTCAGCCAGGTCTCCACGCTGCGCGGCGCTCTGGGCGCCTTCCAGGTCAACGAGCTGGAGGCGCAGGCGCGCTCGCTCGCAATCTCCCGCGAGAACCTGGCCGCCTCCGAGAGCGATATCCGCGACACGGACTTCGGCCGCGAGATGGCGGAGTTCACGACCGCCCAGGTGCTGGTGCAGTCGGGCGTGGCCTTCCTGGCCCAGGCCAACTCGCTGCCCCAGCAGGTCCTGCAGCTCATCCGCGGCTAGTCGTGGCGCCGCGTGCCGCACATACCGGTGGGGGATGCCGTGACGGCATCCCCCACTCTAACCTGAGTCGCTGCACCGGCCGGCGTAAGGGGGCACGCAGATGGACATCGGCA
>JALGUI010000461.1 GCA_029820915.1 Candidatus Zipacnadia bacterium
CTCGCCATGTAGCCGGTCGTGCCGTTGTCCAGCGCGACCCGGTACCAGTCGCCTTCGCGGTCGAGGATGATGACCTCGGTGCCCAGCACGGCCTCTGCGAGCTCCGCGTAGTCGGTGCCGGGCCCGGACCGCACGTTGACCTCCGGCCGGGCGACCCAGCCTGTGCGCACCGCGACCTCCTCGGAGCCCTCGCGCGCGGTCGGGTCCTCCCCGGGGCCCTTGTAGTTCATGACCCAGCCGGCCACCCACCCCGTGTTGCCCTCCGAGTCCTTGATCTTGCACCAGTGGCCGCTGAGCTCGATGATCTCGACCCTGGCCCCGGCGGTCAGCTTCATCTTTACGCCGTGGTCGGTTCCCGGCCCGTAGCGGACGTTCACCACGTCCTCGCCGATCCACGCCGTGATGGCCTCCATGGTGCGGCCGCCCGACGTGTCACTCGGCTGTGCCTGGGGAGCGCCGCTCACGCGCGGCGCGTCCTCACCCTCGTACTTGACCAGGCTCGCATGGATCCAGCCCCCGTCACCATCGCGCACCTGGACGCGACACCAGTCGCCCTGCGTCTCGGTCACGTACAGGGTCTGGCCCTCGACCAGCAGGGCACTGACGCGCTCGTCGGTGCCGGGCCCGGTGCGCAGGCGCACGTTCTCACCCGCCACGTAGGCCTTGGCGGCCCCCGATGAGCGGGCACCCGTAGACGCCGCCGGCTCGGCGACGTCCTCGAGCTTGACGAGGCTGGCGTGGATCCAGCCCTCCTCGCCGCCGTGCACGCGCACGTGGTACCAGTCGCCCTGGCGCTGGTTGATGTACAGCGTCTGGCCACGCACGACTCTGGCCTTGATGCGGTCGTTGAGGCTCGGGCCCGCGCGCAGGTGGACGGTGCTGCCCTCCACGTAGCCCTTGGACGTGGCCGACGAGCCGCCTGAGCCGTCCTCGAACTTCACCAGACTCGAGTGGACCCAGCCGTCCTGCCCGTTGTGGACCTGGCAGCGGTACCATTCGCCGCGGTGCTCGGTGACGTAGAGGACCTGGCCCGACACCAGGCTCGCCTTGATGCCGTAGCTCGTGCCCGGCCCCGACCGCAGCCGCACGCCGTCGCCGTTGACGTAGCCCTTGGCCGTGGGGACTTCAGTAGAGCTGGTGGTGTGTGGGCTGGATACCGCCGCCGCCAGCTCGCGCCCGCGCGCGACGTCGCGCTCCAGCAGGTCGCCGCGCACCCAGCCGTAGCCGCCCGGCGTGCGGCACTTGCACCAGCCGCGCTCCTGGCCGATGATGTAGACCTTGGTGCCCCGCCGGAGCTGGCCGCGCTTGTCGTAGTGTGTGCCGGGGCCGCTGCGCACGTTCACCGTGTCGGCATCGATCCAGGCGGGGGGGCTGCTCGAACTGCTCGAAGCCTGGCTCGACCCGCCCGCCTCCTCAGCGAGCCGCCGGCCCTTGTCGGCGGAGAACTGCAGCAGCCACTCGGCGATCCAGCCCCATCTGCCGTCGGGGAGCTTCGCCCAGCACCAGTTGTCGGCGAAGGCCGTGACGTGCACCTTCGCGCCCCGCGACAGCGTGCCGATGTGATCGCGATCCGTGCCGGGGCCCGAACGCACGTTGAGGGTCTCGGGGATGACCCACGCGGGATAGACCTTCCCCGCGTAGGCGTGGGGCACTGACAGGGCTGCGATGGCGATGCAGATGGCGATGTGCCGTGCTGTCCTCATGGCTGCGATTCCGCAAGCTCCCCTTGACCTGAAGTGGCTCTGGAGTGGAATCATATCCGTGGAGATACCGGGGTGTCAACCTGACCCGACACCCCGGCACGGCGTTGCTTGACCATCGTATGACGTTGTGTTATGGTGGTGACGCTTCAAATGCCCGACAAGTTCATCAGGAGCAGGCTGATGCCCGTCACCAGCGACCGGTTGTGGCCGACCTCTCCCGGCCTCCGCGCCAGGCGCTAGGCCACATCCGGTCGTGCCAACTTCAGCAAGGCATTTCCCGTGCCGCCCGCCGATGGGGCGGCCTTTTTCGTACCTGCGCGCGCACACGTCGCTGCAAGGGAGTGCATGATCGTGACCCGCGTTGCGATCTTCGGCGCCACCGGCTACGGCGGCATCGAGCTGGTGCGCATCCTGCTCGAGCATCCCGAGGTGCACATCAGCTACGTCGGCGGACACACCACGGTGGGGGAGAACGTCGCCGACTTCTACCCGCACCTGGCCGGCGCCATCGACATGACCGTCGGCGCGACGTCCGTGGCCGACGCCGCCGAGCAGGCGGAGTTGATGTTCTTCGCCCTGCCGCACGCCGTCGGCGCCGAACTGGTGGCCGAGGCGCTTGAGCTGGGCCGCAAGGTCGTGGACTTCTCCGCCGACTTCCGCCTGAGCGATGTCGCCGACTACGAGCGCTACTACGGGGCGCACCCGATCCCCGAACTCATGCAGCGCGCCGTCTACGGCCTCCCTGAGCTGCACCGCGAGGCGATCGCCGCGACGGGCCTGACCGCCGTGCCGGGCTGCTACCCGACCAGCGCCATCCTGCCTCTCGCCCCCGCCTGCGCGGAGGGGCTGATCGAGGCCGACGGCATCATCGTGGACAGCAAGTCCGGCGTGTCCGGGGCTGGCCGCGGCCTGTCGCTGACCACGCACTTCGCGGAGTGCAATGAGTCGGTGGCGGCCTACAAGATCGCGCAGCACCGCCACGCGCCGGAGATCGTCCAGGAGCTGTCGCTGCTCGGCGAGCCGGTCACGGTGACCTTCGCGCCGCACCTGATCCCCATGAACCGCGGGATCCTCAGCACCTGCTACGGGCGGCTGACGCGCGACATCAGCGCCGGCGAGGCGGTCGAACTCTACCGCGAGTACTACGCCGGCGAGCCCTTCGTGCGCGTGCACGATGCCGGCAAGCTCCCGGCCACCAAGCACGTGTCCGGCTCCAACTTCTGCGACATCGGCCTGGCGATCGACGCC
>JALGUI010000462.1 GCA_029820915.1 Candidatus Zipacnadia bacterium
CCCGAGGCGCCCTGGGGCCTCGGGATCACCGCCTGCTGGGACACGGTCCCGCTGACCGCGGGCACCCACGGCGGCCGCCTCCACGTCCCCGACGTGGTGCGCATCTCGGCCGCGCGTGGTGAGAGCGAGGGCGTGCAGATTGTGGTGCTCCCGCGCGATGAACAGGTGCGGGTGCGCGTTGAGCCCGAGCCGCTGGAAGGGCCGGGCACGCTGCTCGACGCCATCCGCTGGTACGCCATTGTCCGGCCGGAGGGCCAACTGTTCGCCGACCGCCTGGCTCCGGAGGAGCCGGTGTCCGCCGGGGGCATCTGGTGGGAGATCGAGGTCCCACGCGATGCGCGACCGGGTATCTACCGCGGCGAGATCGTAACCACCGACGGCGAGCGGCGGGTCACGCTGCCGGTCGAGCTGACCGTGCACGACTTCGCCATGCCGGCGCAGCCATCACTGGCGCTGTCGGCGAGCTTCGATGCTCGGGAGGTCGCGCGGCTGTGGTATGGCGAGCGCGCGCCGCTGGGCACCGGCGACTACTGGCTGTTCGCGCGCGAACTGCTGGCGAACGACGTGATGCCGCGTGAGATGCTGGCGGACATGACTGACTGGGCCGACGAGGCGCTGAGCCTGACGCTGGCCGACCGCATGGCCGAGCGGGCGCAGGAGATGGGCGCGCGCTGGGATGCGTTCACCGCCGCGCGGCCCGAGAACCTGGAGGGCCTGTGCGACCCCGGCGGCGTGCTCGACGACGTGCTCGATCACTGGGAGCACCTGCTGGGCGCGCGCCCGATTCCTCTGTATGTGCCCGCCGGTGCGCGCGTACCGCCGAGATTGTGGGACCGACAGCTCCGACGTGGGGTAGCCGCGATCGACCCGTGGCTGGGCGTGGAGGAGACGCCGCCGGGCGTCCCCATGGGCCGGTGGGCAGTCTGGCCCGAGACCGCGGTGGGCCTGGGCGGCGACATGGGCTCGCGCGGCCGGGCGGGCGGAGCGGAGGTCGCGCGGCTTGCCGGACTGCTTCGGAAGACAATGGTCTGGCGACTCGACGCGCGGAGCGATCCAACGCAGCTGCGCATGCTCGGGTGGATCGCGGACGAGTACGGGGTCGGGCGGATCTTCCTGGACGATGATAGGCTCAGTCGCCTCGGGCGCGGGCAGGTGGCCTCGGGACTGCTCTACTGCCTGGCCGGGCCGGTCGAGGAGGGCGAGCGGCTGCGCGAGCCTCAGCCATCGCTGGGCCTGAAGCTCCTGCGCGAGGCCCTTGACGACTACGAGTACCTGCGCATGCTCAAGCGCCTCAACGGTCTGGCGGGACGGTATCAGGTGGGCGACAAGTTGTGGCGCCTGCGGCTGGCGAACGGCACGCTCGCCAACCGCAATCGGGATATGGTCATGAACGTGCACTCGTACAACCGTGATGAGGCGCACCTGATGGAGCGACGCGAGGGCCTGGCGCGCCAGATCGAGCGCACGCGCGACTGGCTGCAGCGGGCGGGTGTGGACCGGCCGCTGCCCGGCGACGATGTTCGGTGAAGGACCCCCGGGCGCGGCCGGCGAATACAGGGGACGATGGTGGCGCGCGACACTCGAAGTCACAACAGATCAGGAGTCTTCACATGAGTGAGGTAGTATGCGTCGGGATTCTGGTTGCGGACGTGTGGGGGCGGCCGATCGATAGTCAGCCTGAACACGGTCGGCTGATGCTCGTCGATGAGATCGGGCTGGGCGTGGGCGGTTGCGCGGCCAACACCGGCCTGGGGCTGGCGAAGCTGGGCGTCGATACCGGCCTGATGGGCAAGGTCGGCGACGACGGCTTCGGTGAGTTCGTACGCGAGGAGATCGCCGCCCACGGCATCGACACCAGCGGCATCCGCACCACCACCGAGCGCGGCACGTCGGCCACGATGATCATGGTGGACAGCGCGGGTGAACGCACCTTCATGCACTGCATCGGCGCGAACGCCACCATGAGGCCCGAGGACATCGACATGGAGCAGGTGGCGGCGGCGGAGATCTTCGACTTCGCCGGCGCGCTGGTCATGCCCGGCTTCGACGGCGAGCCGGCCGCGAGGGTCATGAAGGCCGCGCAGGAGGCCGGGACCACGACCTGCCTGGACACCGTCTGGGATGACACCGGACGCTGGATGGAGCTGCTCGAGCCGGTGCTGCCGTACACCGACATGTTCCTGCCCAGCCTTGCGGAGGCGGTGGAGATCACCGGCGAGTCCGAGCCCGAGAGGGTCGCGCAGGTATTGCTGGACTACGGGGTGAAGACGGTCGGCCTGAAGATGGGCGAGGACGGCTGCTACGTGCGCACCGCCGACCGTGAGGTGCGTGTGCCCGCCTATGCGGTGGACGTGGTCGATGGCACGGGCTCGGGCGACGCCTTCGTGGCGGGCTTCATCGTGGGCGTGCTGCGCGGCTGGGACCTCGAGGACGTGGCGCGCTTCGCCAACGCGGTGGGCGCGTTGTGTGTGACCGCGACGGGTACCACCGCCGGATTGCGCGACTTCGCGGGGACGATCGACTTCCTGGTCGAACGCGAGGGTGAACGCTGGCGCGAACTGGCGGCGCGGTAAGTGGAGATTGCCGTCGCCTGTGCGGTGGCGGCAGGAAAGTGGGGTTGACCATGAGGCCTGCATGGACCCGCACGGCGAGGCCGGTAGTGGTGGCACTGCTGATTGCGGGCGCGAGCGCCGCCGCTCACGCGGGCGGCGAGCTGCTCTTTGACGTGCAGCCGGTGACGCTTGAGGGGCGCACCATGGTTCCTCTGCGCCCGATCATCGAGTGGCTGGGCGCGACGCTTGAGTACGAGGAGGGACACATCCGCGTCTTCCGCTCCGAGACCGCCACCGCGCCCTCGGTCGAGCTGTGGGTGGGCAGCACGCAGGCCAAGGTGGGTGAGGCGCCCTACGAACTGGATGTGGCCCCGCAGACCATCTACGGCCGCTGCTTC
>JALGUI010000463.1 GCA_029820915.1 Candidatus Zipacnadia bacterium
AGCTTCCTGAGCATCTGCTCGAAGAAGCTCTTCTCGGGGTTGGAGTCGAAGTTGTAGGGTGAGTAGTGGAAGCCGAAGGCGCCGTCATTGTCGGCGATCTCCTGGAACTCAAGGAGCAGATGCTCGCGATCCTTGGGGTAGACGATCTCGGCGGTATAGACCTCAGCGCCTGACGGGTCAAGTTCGCGCTCGAAGCCCTCTGGCCTGACGAGGGCGAGCGCGCGTTCGACGGTCTCCTCGACGACTTCGTAGTTGCAGGCATGCTCCTCTATCCGGCTGGCAAGCATAGGGATGTGGGCGAGCGGGATGGGATCTGCGCCGTATGCGGCGCGGAGCTGAGCGTAGGCCTCCCACAGGTCGAGGCGGTAGCGAGCGGCAAGCTCGACGGCGACCGTGTAGCAGTCGCGGGTATCGGGAAGGGTCTCGATCTCGACCGTGTCGCCGACCTGACGAAGAACGCGTTCGGTGGCCTGCTGGGTGGCGAGTTCATACCTGTGCAGCTCGAGGGCCGTGAGGGCGTCATCGGCTGGGCGCGCAAGCTGAAGTGCTTCGTGCTCGCATGGCCTGGGCACGACCGTGCGGAGAATCTGCTTCACGACCAGGGGCGGGATGTCGAGCTTGCGGAGCCGTATGGTCTTGCGACCGGTCTCGGTGCCTCTGTTGTTGAGGTCCAAGATAGACTCGCCGTACGTCTCCTGAAGCTGTTTGTCAAGGATGCCGAAGTTGTCCTGCGACAAGTAGACGCGCGCCTTCCTGGTGTTGCCCGGGACCTGGCGCAGGCAACGGCTGGCCGCCTGAAGGACGAAGTTGTTGGAGGTCTTGAGCGAGCGGACGAGTGCGCATGCGAACAGGCTGGGGCAGTTCCAGCCTTCGGTGCCCTTGTTGACGAGTAGGATAACGCGGTGTGGTGCCTCGGGATCGCTCAGGCGGTTGAAGGCATCGATGTCGGCCTGCGTCGTGAGGCTATCGTCCGACGTGTTGACGAGGCAGGTCGCTGGGCTGAGGCCGATCTCGCCGAGGGTGAGGTCGATCGTGGGGCGCAGGTCGGCAAGGTCGTCGGTCTGTGGGAAGTACATGGCGAGCTTGGCCGGTGCACCGTTGGGGAGCTGCACGTCGCCGTAGTCTTCGAAGAAGTCGCGGATGACGTGGGCGACGTACTGCTCGACGTCGCCCTCGAAGTCATAGGCCTGGATGCTCCCCGAGAGCTCTTTCAGGTAGCCGTCCGCGATGCCCTGAGAGAGGCCGTACCAGATGACGACATCGCGGGGGCTGGCGCTGGAAGTAGGGCGTGCCCGTGGTGTTGATGACGGCGACGACGTCGGTGTTGTCGTGCAGATAGTCGACCGTCTGGCGGACACGCTTAAGGCGGGTGTCGAGTGACTGACCGTAGAGGTGGTGGGCCTCGTCAGAGAAGATGGCGAGGTCGGGCAGGCTGGCGATGGTCTGGAGGCGGCGGTTCGCCACTTCGCGCTTGGCTTCCTCGACATCGGCATCGGCGAAGAGGTTGCCGAGGTCCGCCTTACGAATGGTCTCGGCCGTAATGCGTATCTTCTCAATGTTGGTGACCACGACGTTGTAGCTTGAGCGGGGGATGACGGGAATATCGGTCTCGCCGTCGCGCGTGAACGTCAGCTTGACGGAGGCGGCGAATGCCTTGTGCATGCGCGGCGGAAGGATGCGGTCATAGGGCACTTCGGTAAGCTAACGACCGGGCGGGCTGGGAAGCCCGCCCTGACGACTCGCGCCAGCAGGCGAATGGCAGCAACAGGAGGAGCACGATGGCGATACTGCGCATCGAGGGCGCTGAGATGGTGACCATGGCGGGCGACGTCCGCGTGGAGAGCGGCTGGACACTCGAAGCGGTGGATGGCGCGATCACGTACGTGGGGCCGGCCGAGGAGCTGCAGTCGGCGGGCGAGCCCGATGAGCTGATCGATGCCGCGGGGCGCCTGCTGCTGCCGGGGCTGGTCAATGCGCTGGTCAATGCGCACACCCACGCGGCCATGACGCTGTTCCGCGGCGCCGCCGATGACATGCCGCTCACGCCGTGGCTCGAGGAGAAGATATGGCCGGTAGAGGCGCGGATGGGCGAGGATGACGTCTACTGGGGCACGATGCTGGGCATCGCCGAGATGCTGCTCGCGGGCGTCACGTGCTTCAACGACATGTACCACCTCCCGCGCGTGGGGACGCGGGCGGCCATGGACGCCGGGATGCGCATGTGCCCGTCGGGGGTGCTGCTGGGGATCCTGCCGACCGCCGACGATATGCTCGCCGACGCCATCGAGTTCACGCGCGAGTTCGCCGCCCGCGACGAAGGCGCGACAGCGCACTGCATCCACCCGATGATGGCGCCGCACGCGCCCTACACCTGCCCGCGCGAGCTGCTGGAGAAGGTCATCGCGGCGGCGCAGGACCTCGACGTGCCCATCCACATCCACCTGGCCGAGACCCACGACAACGTCGAGTGGTCGCTGGACAACTACGGGAAGCGCCCGGCGCAGGCGATGGACGAGGTGGGGCTGTTCGAGGCGAAGGTCCTGGCGGCGCACTGCGTGTACCTGGACTACCGGGACATCGAGATCGTGATCGAGCGCGGCGTGGGCGTGGCGCACTGCCCGGGCAGCAACCTGAAGCTCGCCAGCGGCATGGCGCCGGCGGACGCGCTGTTCAAGGCCGGCGCGCGCATCGGCCTGGGCACCGATGGCTGCGGGTCGAACAACAACCTCGACCTGCTGGAGGAGGCGCGGCTGGCGGCGCTCATCGCCAAGGTGCGCGAGGACGACCCGACGGCGGTGCCGGCGGAGGCGGCGCTGCGCATGGCGACGCTCGGCGGGGCGCGGGCGGTCTACCTCGAGGACACCATCGGGAGCCTGCAGCCGGGCAAGCGGTGCGACTGCATCCTGGTGGACCTGCAGGCCCCCCACCTGCAGCCCCACCACAACCTCGTGTCGCACATGATCTACTCGGCGCGCGCGAGCGACGTGTGCACGACGATCGTGAACGGCGCGGTGCTCATGCGCGACCGGGAGCTTGCGACGATCGACCTCGACGAGACGGTCGCCAAGGCCGCCGAAAGCGCGGCGCGGCTGTTTGGGTGACGTGTGCGTAAGGCGGTTTCGATATCGATATCCATATGGTATAATGGTCATGCCATCGATCAGTAGCGTAGGAGAAGGACCATGGCGACCGTGACAGTCTCAAGCAAGTACCAGATCGTGATCCCCAAGGAAGTGCGCGAGGCGCTGGACATCAAGCCGGGGCAGAAGATGGGGATCCTCGTGAAGGGCAGGACTGCGCACCTGGTGCCAATCGTGGGTCTCGACGCGCTCCAGGGCGCGTATGCGGGGATGGACATCAGCGGGTTGCGCGAGAAGGAGGATCGCTATTGATCCTCCTCGATTCGTCGGGTTGGTTGGCGATTCTGACCGGCGCGCCGAATGCCGCCAAGTTCCGCGCTCAAGTGGATGACGCCGGCGAGGTCTTGGTTCCCACGATAGTCGTCTACGAGGTATACAAGATCATGCGTCGTGAGTTCTCAGTGCAGGACGGGGAACTGGCGGCCATGGAACTGCAACAGTACGAGGTCATCGATCTTGACCCGGGGATTGCGCTGGCCGCCGCCGATCTGAGCCTCAAACACCGCTTGGCCATGGCGGACGCGATCGTGTACGCCACGGCGCAGCTTAAGGGCGCCACGCTGGTCACCGGCGACGCCGACTTCGCGGACCTGCCGGGCGTCGAGTGTATCCCGGTGGAGGGGCTGTAGGTCCGGCGCTTGCATTCGACCCCGTGCCTACCTATAATGCCCGCAACGCCGCCATAGGAAGCACGAGGAGCAGCACTCGATGCAGCTACGATCAAGGCCACTGGCGGCCATCGTATTTGCGGCGCTGGTGATCGCACCCACCTGCCATGCCGCTGTTGTCGTGCGTGTCCTCGGCGAGCCCGCCGAACTCTCCCCCGCCCCGCAGGTGAAGGACGAGGTTCTGCTTGGTGCCCCGGCCACCATCGTGGGCAGATTGGGCTGCCGCTTCATGTCCGGTGGCCATGACAGCCTGATCATCATCACCCCTCGGGACCGGCGCATCGTCTTGCGCCCCGGCAGCGACGAGCTCACCGTGGACGGCCGCGGGTTCGAGATGCCGCACGAGGCGTTCATGGCCGGCGGGGAGCTGATCTGCCCGCTGGTGCCGGTGCTGGAGGCGGTCGGGGCCGTGGTGCGCTGGGACGCCGACGCCGGGCGGCTGGACGTGGAGACGCGCATCGAGGCCGTGGACGTCTACGCCGACGACGAGGGCACGCGCATCGAGGTGCGCTCGGAGCTGGCGATCGAGGGAACGCTGTTCCGCGTCGAGGACCCCGAGCGCTACTACGTGGACATTCCGGGCGCGTGGATTGACGGCCTCCAGCAGGACCGCACGTACGTGAACCTGGGCTCGGTGCTGCGGGTGCGCTGGGGGCAGTTCGAGCAGGACCCGGCGATCGCGCGCGTGGTGGTGGACCTGCGCGCCGCGGCCGACGTGCGCTGGGAGCCGGACGAGGACGGGCCGGGCGGAAGCATGACGGTGGGCGAGGTGGACGGTGACGAGCCGCTGATGGAGCGGCATGTGCCGAAGATCACCCGCATCCTGGCGCAGGCCCCCGACGCGGACACCACGCTGGTGACGCTCGAGCTGTCGGACCCGGTGCCGATCGAGTACGATGTGCAGATCCGGCCGCCGCGGGTGGTGTTGGAGCTGCCGGACGCGGCGCCGATCATGCCCATCGCGCCGGTGTCCGTGGCCGGGGAGCTGGTGAGCAGCGCGAGCCTGGAGGGGGACGACCCGCCCGCGGTGACCGTGGTCTTCCGGCGCGGGCGGCTGGCCGACAGGCGGATCGTCATCGACCCCGGCCACGGTGGGCGGGACTCCGGGGCGCCGGGGCGGACGCTGCTCGAGAAGGACGTCAACCTGGATGTCGCGCACCAGGTGGCGGCGCGACTCATGGCGCTGGGCGTGCAGACGGTGCTCACGCGCGACAGCGACGTGTTCGTGGACCTGTACGACCGCCCGGAACTGGCCAACCGCCTGGGCGCCGACCTGTTCGTGAGCATTCACTGCAACGCCATGCCCAAGCCCAACACCGGGCGGGGCACCGAGACCTACTACTACCACGCGCGCAGCAGGTGCCTGGGGCTCGTGATGCACGCGGCGCTGGTGCAGGCGCTGGGGCGGCGCGACAACGGCCTGCGACGCGCCAACTTCTGCGTCATCCGCGAGACTGAGATGCCATCGGTGCTGGTGGAGCTGATGTACCTCAACACCGACGAGGAGGAGGCGCTGCTGCGCCGGCCGGAGGTGCGCGCCGCGGCGGCCCAGGCGATCTGCGAGGGCCTGCGGCAGTACGTCGAGGGCACCGGGACGGCGCAGGAGAGGCTGGAGCTGGGATCGTAGCCGGCGGGCCGGGTACGACCAGTTGTGAGTCATGAGTTATGAGTTGTGAGTGACGGCAACCGGCAACGGCGCGGGGAGGGCTCTTTCTTGGAAGAAAGCTGCCCTCCCCGGACCCCTCCCGCAAAGAACTCCGGATGGTGTCGGAAGGGAGCGGGAGACCTGAGGGCCGGTGGCGCGCAGGCGCGGAACGGCCAACGGCTCGCGCGGCACCGTGGCGCCGCGGCGCGCCTTCGGCGCACGCGCTGCGCTCACGGT
>JALGUI010000464.1 GCA_029820915.1 Candidatus Zipacnadia bacterium
GCACGAGGGCCGCGTGGTGCTGTTCTACTCCTTCAATACAGACCTTGGCGACGGTTGGGAGAGCGCCGAGGTGCACAACGACCCGGAGGAGTTGCGCGAGCAAGCGCTGCGCATGGGCGCCAACCTGCTGGTGTACGCGCTGAGCCGCTGACGGCACTCACCGTCGGCCGTGCGTCGTTACCTTGACCGTGAGAGCACGACGGGCCGGGGTGGCACCACCGACCTGCTCCCGCAGGTCGGCCCGCTCGCTGCGCTCGCGGCGGCCCCTCCGGGGGACTCGGACCGCGGCCCCCCCGGGGGGGCCTGGACCGCGGCCCGGCGCGGTGGAGGCCTGCACAAGGGCTGTGCGCTCCGGCAGGCCCGCAAGTCTCGATGCTGGCTGCAGCCGCCGTTCCCTTGACCCCTCGCCGCGCGCCCGACTATAATGCCTCGCACGGTGGGAGAAACCGGACCTGCCCGCGTGTGTCCAATGACTCGCCCGACACCCGGGCAGGTTCGTCTGCACGACTGCGGTGCGGCTGTGCCCGCACCAGGGGAGAATCCGAACATGATCACACGGTCCCACGCGTACGCTCTGCTCGTAACGCTTCTCGCGGTAGGCGTGTTGACGCTGCTGGGCTGCGGGGGTGACGGCGCCGCCCTCGTCTACCAGAACGTATCCCAGCGCACCTCGTGGGGGATAGGCGAGGAGATAGCCTTCGCCTCCTTCGGCGGCAACGGTCAGCTCTACGTCTACACCATCAAGGCGGGTGGCGGCGGCCTCATGCTGCTGACGGCGACGGACAACGACAATGACTTCAACGACGAGGGCGGACGGCAGCCCGCCTTCAGCCCGGACGGCACGCAGATCGCCATCAGCTCCCGTCGCGGCGAGACCCCGGCGATCCACCTTATCGACGCGCAGCGCGGCGACCGTGCCGGCATCACGCGCGTCACCGCCGATGCGGGCGACGGCGCCGACAGTGAGCCCAGCTTCACGCCCGCCGGCACGCAGATCGTCTTCACCAGCACCCGCCGCGCGGGCAATGCCGACATCCGCATCGTGGGCACCGACGGCACCGGGAACGCCGCCGTCATCGAGACCGCGGCCGAGGAGCACTGGGGCGTCGTGTCGCCCGACGGCACGATGCTGGCCTATCACTCAGACGCCAACGGGAACACCGACATCTGGGTGAAGGACATCTCGGCCCTCGGCCAGGCCGGCTACGATCCCACCGATCCCGGCACCTGCTTGACCGCGGCCTCGCCCTTCCGCGACGAGGCCCCCGCCTGGTCTGCCGACGGCACGCAGATCGCCTTCCACTCCAACCGCAACGGCGACTTCGACGTCTTCCTGATGAACGCCGACGGCTCGGGCCAGGTCGCCGTCACCGCCGACCAGCGCTCCGACGGCTACCCGGTCTTCAGCCCGGCCGGCGACCGCCTCGCCATCACGCGCGACCGCGAACTCTGGACCGTGCCGGCGCAGCCGTGGGCCGACTGGGCCGCCAACGCCGACGAGGAGGCCGAGCAGCTCACCCGCCGCTTCTAGCTCGCATTATTCGCGTAGGTCGGCCTGCGCCTGATCCCGCCCGGGGGCGGGATCAGGCGCAGGTGAGAGCGCGCCCCCGCGCGCTCTCAGCTTCCAGCCCGACATGTATGCCGACAGCAACGAGGCCCGGCTCCGGTGAGCCGGGCCTCGCCGTGTACGCCGGGGCGCGTTCCCCTGCGGCACGCAACCCCGGCCCATCCCTGCGGCCCGCATACTGCACGAACCGTGCCGCGCCGGCGGAGGTACGGCCCCGCCGCGCGGGAGGACATCGGTCGGCCGCGCGGAACTGAGCCGCGCGCGACAGATGCAGTGCGCGCGCGATGCGCGCGCCGGGAGTTGGTCGAGATGGGTCGGTACCCGCAGCAGCCGGTGCGGATCACCTCGCCGTGGGACGGCGATGTGTTCAATCTCCACGATGGCGAGGAGACGGACGAGGGACTTCGCATCACCGTCGAGGGGACCGCGCCCGCGGGCGAGGCGGTGACAGTGGCGGGCCAGCCTGCGGAGCGAGATGGTGATCGATTCTCCGCGAGGGTGCTGCTGTCGGCGAGCGACAACACCATCAGGGCCACTGCCGCCTCGGGCGAGGACACGATCTCGCTGCTCTACGACCGCGGCTCCCGCCGGCGCTATCGCTTCTCCCTGGACGACAACGTGCTGTTCCTGCGCGACCTCGCCCAGGAGCCGCCCGGCTCCCTGTTCGATCACTGGTACCTGGCCTTCTGGCGCGAGATGCACGAGCGCTTCGGGGCGAAGATCCACGTCAACATCTACTGGCAGTGCCCGGGCTTCATCCTGCCCGAGGTGCACGACCGCTGGCGCGACGAGTGGGCCGAGAGCGCCCACTGGCTGCACCTGAGCTTCCACGCCCTGCAGGACCAGCCCGCGTACATCTACCGCAACGCCCCCGCCCGCCGCCTGGCACGGGACTGGGAGATGGTGATGGACGAGATCTACCGCTTCGCCACGCCAGCAGTCACCGGCGACACCACGACGGTTCACTGGGCGGAGGCCACCCGCGAGGGCGTCGAGGCGCTGTACGCGCGTGGCATCCGCAAGCTCATCGCCCTCCCGGGCTTCCACCCGGACGGCAAGCCGAGGACCAGCTACCACCTCGACCCGGCGCAGGTGCAGCACCTGCTCGAGCGCGACGCCTGGCGCGACCCGGACACCGGCATGATCTTCGTCGCCTGCGACGAGGTGGTCAACAGCTACTCGGTCGAGGACGTGCCCAGGATCCTCGACGAACAGGAGCAGAGCCCGCACACCTGCGAGCTGATCGAGCTGCTCATCCACGAGCAGTACTTCCGTGAGGAGCTGAGCAACTTCCAGCCGGACATCAGGGACAAGGTCGTCGCGGCGCTGGAGTGGGTAACCGAGCGCGACTACGAGCCGTGCTTCTGGTG
>JALGUI010000465.1 GCA_029820915.1 Candidatus Zipacnadia bacterium
CGCGAAGTACCTCGGGGCATTCGTCGTCCCCGTCTACGCGGTATGGCGCATTGGCAGTCTGTGGCGATACGGGCTCGGCGCCACGGCGAAGCACATCGCGCTGGGCGGGATCGCCTGCGCGGTCGGCTTCCTCATCGGCATGCCGACCTTCGTGGGGCACTTCCTGGCCGCGCCGACCGACGTCGCCGCGCGGACAACAGGAGAGGCATGGGGGTGGGATCTGAGCCACTCGAACATCCTGATGCGCACATGGCGGGGCGTAGTCACTGCGAAGGGACTGGGTCCGGTCGGGGCGGCGCTGGCCGGGGTCGGCATCGTATGGGGGGTTCGGCGACGACCCGCACTAGGTGCCGGCCTGCTGGTCGCCATCGGCCTCAATGTCATCTGGGTGGCCCAGCTCGGTCGCTTCATGCCCCGCTGGATATTCCCCGCCACGCTCGCGCTGTGCCTGTTCGGGGGCATGGGCGTGGCGCTCCTGGCGGAGCTGGCGTCGCGTGTTCGCGTGCGAAACGGGGTCGCGTGGGCCGGCGTGTGCTGCCTGCCACTGCTGCTATGGCCGGCGGCCGGGCGGAGCGTCAGCTACCTGTCGGAGATCACGGGATCGGACACGAGGGCGCTCGCCACGGAGTGGATCGAGCGCAACGTGCCGGCGGGTACGGTCATTCTCCTCGACGGTGCTACGAGCGACATCGCTCAACTGCAGCCCAATGAGCGGAGCTTCCGGCGCATGCTCGCCAACGCGTCCGGGATCGGCAATCCGCTGTACGCCCACATAGAGGAGTACTACGAGTTCCAGATAGAGGCGCTCGACCGATCGACACGCCCAACCTATGACATCTACCGGCTCAGCCACATCTGGTTCCAACCTCGGGTGTCGGCCGACTCCCCGGTGTACGAGGCCAGGGACTCAATCGCTATCGTGCCGGGCCGCGAGCTCGCGGTGCCCTTCGACGAATACGTTCGTCGGGGCGTGGAGTACGTGGTTGGCTCGCAGCGGGCCGCGGAGCACTACGCCAATGATCGCTTCCCGATTGACCGGCAGTTCTATGACGACCTCTTCGCCGGAGGCGAGGTCGTGAAGCGCTTCGCACCGGTAGACGGTGTGTCGGGGCCCGAGATCTTCGTGTTGCGTGTCCGTGCTCAGCAGGGAGTCGCAGGGGGACAGCGATGAAGCTCATAGTCCAGATCCCTTGCTATAACGAAGAGCAGACGATAGCCACCACGATCGCCGACATCCCGCGCGAGGTGGCCGGTGTGGACTCCGTCGAGGTGCTGATCATCGACGACGGGAGCACCGATGCCACGGTAGACCAGGCGTTGGAGGCCGGAGCGGATCACGTCATCGGCTTCGCCCAGAACCGGGGTCTGGCGGCCGCCTTCACGGCGGGCCTCGACGAGGCGGTTCGCCTGGGCGCGGACATCGTCGTCAACACCGATGGCGACAATCAGTACTGCGGCCACTGCATCCCGGACCTGGTCGCGCCCATCGTGGGGGGGGAGGCCGACATCGTCGTCGGCGCGCGCCCGATCGAGCAGATTGCGGACTTCTCGTGGCTGAAGAAGCGCTTGCAGCGGCTCGGGAGCTGGGTAGTGCGCCAGGTGTCCGCAACACAGGTCTCCGACGCGACGAGCGGCTTCCGGGCGTTCTCCCGCTCCGCGGCGACAACGCTCACCGTCGTCTCGGACTTCACGTACACCCACGAGACCCTGATCCAGGCGGGCCGAAGCGGGATGGCAGTCGCCGAGGTGTCGATTGAGACCAACCGCAATACCCGCAAGTCGCGGTTGTTCAGGAGTATTCCGGAGTACATCGCCCGATCTCTGGGAACGATGGGCCGCATCTATGCGCTGTACCGCCCACTCGCTTTCTTCTCTGCGATCGCAATGGTGCTGCTTGCGCTCGGCCTCGTCCTGGCAGTCCGGTACCTCTACTACGTCTTCGCGGGCGAGGGCACCGGTCACGTTCAGTCGGTCATCGCGGCCGGCGTCCTCGCCACCCTCGCAATGCAGTCGCTCGTCATCGGCATTGTCGCGGACCTGATCGCTGCCAACCGCAAGCTCCTCCAGGAGACACTCGCCAAGGTCCGGCAGCTTCAAGCCGACGCAACAGCTCACGAGCAGCGTGAAGAGAGCGAGCCGAGTCCGCTGGCGCAGTCACGCTAGCGGGCAGCCCGACACGCGGGACTGAGGTGCGCGCCGCATTCCTGGGTCGGTCACAGAGGCAGAACCTCCAGAACTGGTGCCTTCCATCGGAGAAGCGGAACACGGGGCTGTGCGTTCCGCCCTGTCAGGGCTGACTGCCGCCGCGGCCTGATGGCCCCGCGAAGACGGCGGGAAGTGGGACGCACAGACCCATGGCAGTCATGCAGGGGGCCGCTGGTCCAATCTGGATCGAGCTTGGATGCGTGCCGCGCTGCAAGGAGCAGTGGGAGTGCATAGGGCGGACAGGATCGCGCCAACTGGGTCAGACGTGTGCGGAGTGGGCTCTGTGTTGCCGTCGCCTCCCGACCGCGGAGAAACGAGAGCGACAGCGCGCGGCACGATCAAGATCGCCATCTCCATGGGCGTGGCGGCGATCTGCGGTGCGGCGCTGAACATCGTCCTGGCGCGGGCCTTGCAGCCCGAGCTGTATGGAGTGCTGGTCATTGCGATCTCAGTCGTCTCGTGGTGGCAGTTCTCTGGCGTGGCCTTGGTGCAGCAGGCGACCGAGCGTGCGGTTGCGGCGGCGGGCGACGCGTGGCGGGGGGTCGTCGGGACGTCCGTCCGGGCCACAGTGGTGTGGGGCCTCGGACTGATGATCGCCTGCGAGTTGACCGCGCCAGCCATCGCGAGCGCACTCGGCGATCCGCAACTGACGAGCTACATCCGCCTCATGGCGCTGGGCATCCCGCTGTGGATCCTGTGGTCCGTCTGGGTTGCCATCCTGAATGGGCGG
>JALGUI010000466.1 GCA_029820915.1 Candidatus Zipacnadia bacterium
GCCCGCCCTGACCAGGTTCGCGCCCAGGTAGTAGTGCGCCTTGGCGTCATCCGGGCGGGCGGCCACCACTATCTGAAGGTGCCGGATGGCCTCCTCTACCTGTCCATCCGCCGAGAGCGCCAGCGCGAGCGTCTGCCGGGTCTCCACCCGGTCTGGTTGCAGCCGCAGCGCCTCCTGAAGCTGCGCGATCGCGTCCTGTGTCCGCCCTACCCGCGCGAGCGCCAAGCCCAGCAGCACGCGCACATCCACTTCGTCGGGCGCCAGCGACACTGCCTCGGAGTAGGCCACAATGGCCTCGTCCGTGCGCCCCACGGCCCACAGCGCGTTGCCGAGGTCGCGGTAGGTGTCGGAAGCGGGATGGATGCGCGCCGCGGCCTGCACGTGCGGGATGGCCTCGTCCGCCCTCCCCTCCTGGACCAGCAGCCTCCCGAGGCCGCCGTGCGCGAGCCAGCTCGCCGGCGCCATGTCGAGCGCGTGGGCGTAGAAAGCCTGGTCATCGCGCCAGTGGCGCACCTCCAGCACGCTCAGCGCCGCGAGAGCCGCCATGACCAGCCAGCACGCTGTCCAGAACCACCGGGGCCGCCGCAGCGCGTACACCCACGCCACCGCCAGCGCCGGCCCGAGCATCGCCAGGTAGAGGTAGCGATCCGCGACCGTCGAGTGCGCCTGCGCAACGAAGGGCACGAGGCCCAGCACCGGCAGCAGGCCGGCCGTGAACACCGTCGCCGACGGGGTCAGCCACGGCCAGCGCAGACGGTAGCGCCAGACCGCCACGCCGAGCGCCACCGGAACTGCCCAGGCGACATACGCCGATGCGCTCGCCAGCACGCGCTCGGGCGTACGCGCGTAGTCGGGGGCGAGACCCAGCGGCAGGACAAACTTGCCGAGATGGAACGCCAGCGCATCCCCCGCCACCACCAGGCGCCCCCAGACAGGCACGTCCGCAGGGGCGTACAGCGCGCCCTGTTCGGCCCACCATGCGACCACCGCCAGCGGGACGGCCAGCAGCAGCCACGGCGCGGCCGCCGCGAGCGCCCTGCGCCACGACCGCTTCACACCCCAGCGATCGAGGGCCAGCGCCATCAGCGGCACCGCCGCCGTGCCGGGGTTGCTGAGCAGCGCGAGTGCGAAGCACAGCGTCGCCACGCCGTAGTGCACGCGCCGGCGCGCCACGGCCTCCGCCCCACGGGACGCCTGCGCATACGCGACATACTGCCAGAGGGCGAGCAGGGCGAAGAGCGCGCCCAGCAGGTCCTTCATGCCGGAGACCCACGCGATGGGCTGCGCCTGTGCCGGGTGCAGCGCGAACAGCAGAGCGCCCGCGAACGCCGCCCACTCGCGCCTGAGCAGGCGCCGCAGGATGACGAAGACCACCAGGGCGCTGACCGCGTGCACGATGACGTTCGCGGCGTGGAAGACCGCCGGGTTCAGCGGGCTGTCCTCCAACCCGGGCGCCACCCACAGCGACACCTGCGCCAGCAGCGCCCAGAGCGTGCGCGTCACCGGGATGTAGCTCCCGAGGTACGGCCTCGACCAGAAGCGACCCAGGCTTGCGCCGGTTGGCGGCAAGAGGTCGGGGTTCGCCCATGCGTTGGCCCGGTCGCCCCAGGTCAGGAACTGATGCCCCGGCACCCTCGAGAACACGCCGAGGGTGATCAGGACCAGAAGGATCGCGACCGGGTAGTTGGGCCTCATGGTCCGCATGTCTGACTCGGGGCCATCGGGATAGCGCCGCGGTCGTGGCTCAGGGCGGGCCCGCCAACCGGGCCAGGCAGGCGCTCAGAGCTCGGGGTCTTTCCACAGCTTGGAGGGCCGCCCGGAGCGTCGCGCCCGCGGGACGCTGCGGATGGTGCCGCGGCTCTCGCGCGCTCCCACGCGCGGGGGCGTGCGGTTCGCGTGCCTGCCGATCCACTCGCCGTCCTGCACCTCACCGATGTACTCACCATTGAGCGCGTAGGCGACATCGCCCTTGAAGTAGCCGATGTGCGCGCCCTTCGCGTCGTAGAGGTTGTCGCCCTGGCGCCAGCCGAAGAACTTCCCGGAGTCAATCATCCATAGCGGGTCCATGCAACCCCGCCTCCCATCGCGTGCGCACACGCCTGGTGATGTGCTGCCCTACAGGTACTTGTCGAAGAAATCGAACGCCAGGTTGGCGGCGAAGGCGTGCGGGCCCGGATGCACGTCGATCCACAGGTCCTCCTCGACGCCCGCCGCGGCGTAGATCTTCTTGAGCGCCTCGATGCTCACGAGCTGGTCCTCGATGAAGAAGCACGTGTCATGCGTGCCGGCCTCGACCAGCAACGGGCGCGGCGCGATCAGGCCCGCGATGTCGTGGGTGTCGAAGTACCGGTAGACCTCGGGCACGATCTGTGACCCGCAGAAGTTGGCGCGGTTGACGCCGAAGCCCTCCCACGGATTGAGGTACCCGATAATGTCGGCGCACTTGATGCGCGGCTCGGCGGCGGTGCTGAAGGTGGTCTGCGTCCCGCCCTGCGACAGGCCCATCATGCCGATGCGCTCGCCATCGACCTCGGGGCGCGTCTCCAGGTAGTCCACGCAGCGCATCATGTCGAAGATGTTGAGCGTCAGCGTCCAGATGCCCATGATGGCGCCGCGGACGAAGTGCACGTTGCACCTGTCGCGACCCGGGTACGGGTCGCCGCCATCGGCGCGCTCGCCGAACACGCGCAGGTCGGGGCTGATGGTCAGGTAGCCCGCGCGCGCCATCTGCTCGCCGTAGTTGTAGTTCATGGCCTGGATGTCGGAGACCATTGACGGGTTCGTCTTGTTGCCGGCCACCGGCTCCTTGCCGTGCGCGCCGTGGCCGTGGCTGCAGATGATCGCCGGGTTCGAGCCATCCTCGCCCATGTCCACCGGCCGCAGCACCACCGCCGGCACCGACATGTGCTCCTCGGAGTCGAAGACCACCCGCTCCCTCGATGGCGAAGATCACGTCCGGCTCCAGTGGCGCGGGCTGGGGGAACTCGCCCAGCAGCGCCATGTACTTCGCGTAGGCCTGCTCGTGCCACCCCTGGAAGTCCTCGTGCGTCTCGCCTCTGAACGCCAGCTCGGGCTCATGCTCGGCGGCGAGGCGGTTGAAGTACTCGATCATCGAGAAGTTGCGGTTGGCCATCGGTCGGCTCTCCTCTCATCGTGCTGCGTGGTGCGCCGAGGGAATTGGCCGCGCCCGGGCTGACGACCTGCAAGCCCCCGTCTGCACGTGAACGCGGCGCAGTAATGGCGAGCCCCCGCCTGGAAGGCGAGGGCTTGCAGAACCGTGCCCATGTATCTCGCGTGTCTACGCGTTCCGCCGGCGCCCGTAGGAAGGGTACGTTCACGGCGCCTGCCACTGGACGCGCGGCGTGTCCGCAAACAGGCTAATCAGGGAGCCTATACTTCTGTTGTCCACTCCATACCGCAAGAGGAACACTTGTAGTGCACTTTATCATTGATCCACAGTAAAGCCAACCACAGAGGCCAGATCACGCACCCGAGGCAGCCAATCGCCCACCGAGCTCTAGTCGCTGAACGCTGCTCAGCTGTTACAGCCCATTCGCCGCAGTGAGGACAGCGGATAGTGCGGGCGATGCTGGCACCGGGCGCTTCTACCTCTCGCCCAAAGGGGTCATCTACAAAGCCGCCCGCCCCCCCTTCATCTTCAGCTTGGTGCCCAGGCTCCGTGACCGCTTGTTGTGTCTCGGCTCGCGCGACTACCGCATCCCCGACTACTTCGCGCACCTTGACGACGCGGCCCTGGCCACACCTTGCTGTCCAGTCGAGAGGAATGTCTGCTCGTTCCACGCCCTCAACGATCTGTTTCCATGTGTAAGGTCCGTGGATGGCCCCATCAGGCGATCTGACCTTCCACACACGTCTGTTGTCCTCAGCGCCATGGGCCGCCTCTCGGTTCGGCACCAGCCATGCGCCTCCTCCCAGTCATCGACCACGCGAATCCTCCGCGTCGTCCGAGCCGCCCTGCGTGCCCCTCTCGCTCTCAAGCTCCTCCGTCTTCTCTATCCCCTACCCTCGCCGCCTCGCGCCCGATCTCGCTCGATCCCGAGAGGCCCGGTGCGTGAGGTCGCCCTGTACGCGCCTGCTTTGTTCCCGGTGGGAGTACGCGCCTCAATTCATTCCCGCCTATCTCAGTGCCTTCTCCTCGCAACGTCGGGCGTCCTCTGCGGGCCTGCCGAGCGTGCGGGAGTGGCTGGAGGAGGACGGGTACGGGATGGCGACGACCGCGGCGCCCCTCCCCTGAGGTCGCAGTGCGACCTCTTCCCCCGCAGACCGCTATGCGGTCTGACCCCTTTCGTCCCGCCCGCGGGCGGGACGAGGGCGGGAGAAGGGAGGGACGGCAACGTCGATCAGTCCAAGCTCACGACCACCACCAGCGTCTCCATCGGCTGCAGCGTGTGGCTGACCGTGTACGGCTCGTTCTCCAGGTCCAGGCCCGGCTCCGCCTCGTCAGGATCGTTGAACGTGCTCAGCCTTCGTTGAACGTGCTCAGCCTGATCTGCACGTTCACCTGCCCGTCGCCCGGCAGGAGCCCGTACTCCCACAGGTCGATGGTGTGGCGGAAGGGCACGTCCTCCTCGCTCACGTTGGTGTAGAAGAACCCCAGTCGCCCGTCCGGCGCCTGCCACGCAGACGCCTGGATCGCCGACATCGTCACGACGTCTGTCGTTTTCGACTGCCACTGCGCGGTCACCGTCGGGGTGTCCGGCGCC
>JALGUI010000467.1 GCA_029820915.1 Candidatus Zipacnadia bacterium
GGACGAGGCGGTCATCGAGCGCTGGCTGGCGAAGAAGTAGGGCGGCCTGTGCCAGGGGATGCCAACGACCGTGTTGGGCCGACCTCGTTGCGGTCCTTCGGACCGCCCCTCGTGCGGCCCCTCCGACGGCAACGGCGCACGGGTCCCGCCCCTGGGCGGGATGCCACGGAACGGCAACCGCACCGCCCGGCCGACGGCAGTCGCCCTTCGGGCGACCCCCTCGCGAGGGCGCGAGGGGCACAACGACAACGGCACCGGCCGGGCGTGGCCGTGGTCGTCAGGAGGGGCGGCGTTCCCACGCCGCCCGGCCGTTCGCCGTTAGCGTGCCGTTCGGAGGGGCGGGACTACGTTCCCGCCCGGCCGTTGCCGTGAGGATGCATGGCATCCTCCAGAAGGGCGGCGTTCCCGCGCCGGCCGCGTCACGTCGCCTCGCCCTCGTCCGCCTCGCCGCGCAGCTCCACGTAGAGCACGCCTAGAGCACGCCGATGGCGAGCACCTGGGCGATGCTCAGCGCGAACACGAGCAGGCCGCGCAGTGCCAGTGCGCGATGACCCACGCGACCAGCACGATCACGATGAACGCCCATGCGACGTTGTCGTGCATCATGGTACGGCCCCCCTTCGTGGTGCGGCTCGCGAACAGCCGACGCATGTGAACATGCGTCGCTCCGAACGGCAACGCCAACGACCGGGCGGGAGCGTAGTCCCGCCCCTCCGAACGGCAACGCCAACGACCGGGCGGGAGCGTAGGCCCTCCCCTCCAGAACGACAACCGCAACGACCGTCGTCAGTCCGCCAGCCCGAAGATCTCCGCCGCCGTGTCGCCCATGATCAGGGCGCGGTGCTCGGGCGACATGTCCACGTGGTCGAAGAACGCCTGGTAGTCAGCCATCACGTCGGCCATGAGGTCGGTGCCTACGTCGGTGCCGAACACGATCTTCTGGTACGGGTGCTTGTCGCCCATGAGCCCGTACTGCTCGTTGCGCGCCCACCAGAACACGTCGTCGAGGAAGGCGGGCGACTTCTTCTTCATGGTGGAGCCGGTGAAGTCGAAGTAGACGTTCGGGTGCATGCGCGCCAGCTCCCCCGCCTCGTCATACCAGGGGTTGCCCAGGTGCGCGCCGATGAGTGACAGCGTCGGGAACTTGCGCGCGATGCGATCCAGGTGCGCGGGCCTCATGCGGTCGATGGAGACGTCGCGCAGCGGGTCGCCGGTGCGGCTGGCCGCCACGATCCCCAGGTGGAACAGGATCGGCATGTCGAGCAGCGCCGCGCGCTCGTAGACCGGCATCGCGCTGTCGTCGTCGTAGTCCACGGTCGGCCGGATGACCTTCAGGCCGTGGAAGCCCATCGCATAGAGCCGATCCACGGCGTCGGGGCCCTCCTCCCCGATGCGCACGTAACCCAGCGCCAGCATGAAGTCGCCATGCTCCTGCAGGGCCTCGTAGAGCTGCAGGTTGCCCGCGCCGGGCGGGCCGGAGGTGCACAGGGCGACGCGGTCGATGCCGAGCTCGGCGCACGTGTCGCGGAGCTTCGGCATGTACTCGCGCCAGTCGCGCGACAGGTGGTGGTGGATGTCGATGACCATGGCGTGTCTCCTCGTGCGGCGGCTGTCATTCTCACGCATGAGGCACTTCCACGTCGCGGGAGGCAGTCCTGCAGGTGGCGGCTGCCGGCCATCGTGTATACTGCACGCGAGGCCAGGCCGCGTACCGGAGGGATCGCGATGCGCATGATCGGGACGACCATGCTGGCGATCACACTCGTAGCGGGTGCATGGGCGGATGACGTCCCCTCACTGTTCAAGTTCCTGGCCCAG
Organism: Candidatus Zipacnadia bacterium; assembly: GCA_029820915.1. GTDB lineage: Bacteria > Armatimonadota > Zipacnadia > Zipacnadales > UBA5352 > JALGVA01. The sequence continues at coordinate 1,819 of JALGUI010000467.1, forward strand.
CGCAAGCAGATCAGGCACGAGGACGTGCCGCGCAAGGTGCTGGCGTTCTACTACTCGTGGTACGGCACCCCCGACTTCGACCACGGCTGGACGCACTGGAACCAGGTGGACTTCGAGGCCCAGGACATCGCGGCGTCCACCCACTACCCGGAGATCGGCCCCTATGACTCGCATGACCCGGCGGTCATCGACCGCCACATCGATCAGGCGATGGGCTGCGGCGTGGATGGCTTCATCGCCACCTGGTGGGGTCGCGGCGACTACACCGACCGGGCCTTCGAGGTACTGCTCGACCGGGCCGAGCAAAAGGGCTTCGAGGCCACGGTGTACTGGGAGAAGGCGCCCGGGCGAGGGCGACCGGCTGACGACGGCGACGTGGTGGGGCAGGCGGAGCTGTACTTCGCGCTGCTGCGCTTCGCGGCCGAGCGGCTGCAATGACCGTGAACGGCAACGACAGGCGTTCGGCGGCACGAGCGCTCGTGCCGGCGTACGGCGCGACGACAACGGCGAAGGCCGGACAGGCAGGAATGCCTGTCCCACAGACGGCTAAGGATGACGCGCCCGCGAGCGGCTGACGACGGCGACGTGGTGGGGCAGCCGGAGCTGTACTTCGCGCTGCTGCGCTTCGCGGCCGATGAGGCTAGATGAACAGCTCGCCGCGGCCTGGCGGCGCACCCCCGTGGCCGGGCCAGCAGCGCTCGATCACTTGCGCGCGGATGGCGGCGAGGTGCTCGGGGCCGCGCGGGGCGGTGACATACTCACAGGCGCCCAGCGCGTTGTCGAGCATGCGCACGCCGATGTCGGCCGGGACCTGCAGGCGCTCGAAGAGCCAGGCGATCTGCTGCGAGTAAGCGCGGGGCAGGTCGGTGTCGTCGAAGCTGGTCTGCGGCTGGCCATCCCACGTGAGTCGGTAGAGCGCCGCCGGCGTGAAGCCGCGCGCAAGCAACTCGACGGTCGGGATGAACTCGACCGCCCAGCGCATCACCCGCAGCTCGGGGCGCTCGCGGTCGGCGCCGCGCAGGGCGTCGATGACCACGCGCGCGGCGGAGCGCGAGTAGAGCTTGTAGCCGCTCTGGAGGTCCGGCGCGCGGCTGTAGCGCGCGGTGAAGCGCTCGTCCACGGCCGTCCCCTGCTCACCCAGCCGCAGGTTGACCGCATCGACCGTCAGGCGATTGAGCACGTGCTCGAGCTGTCCTCGCGCGAAGCCCATGGGCCGCGACAGTGACCCGCGACAGCCTACCGCGAAGACATCGTCGGGCCGACCGCCGCCCTCCCCGGCCACGTGATCTCGCACGCGCTCGAACAGGCCGAAGAGCTGGGGAAGGTCGTACACATCGTGGTCGCCGTCACAGTCGCGGATGCTCAGCGCCTCGACCGTGGCATCGTCCAGCAGGCGCTCGAGCCCGGCGCACACGGCCTCGCCCTTGCCGCCATTGACCTCGCGCACCAGCAGTTGCGGCTCAGCGCCGGCACGCGCGGCGACCTCGGCCGCCGCCTGGCGCGCGGGCCCCTCGGCCCGCGGGCAGCCGTCCACGACCAGCACGAGGCGCTCGGGCGCGACGAACAGCTCGACGTCGGCGAGCGTGTCGCTGAGGAAGCGCAGCATGGTCTCGGCGGGCATGTCCTCCGGGAACCACACGGGGACCATGCCGCCGATGGCCCGCCGCATGCGCGCGCACAGCGTCATGCGATCTCGCCCTCCCCGGTCTCCTCCCTGTAGCGGTACTCGGGCATGCGCGACAGGTCCATGTAGATGCGGATGCTGCGGCCCTCGCGCAGCGGGATCTCGGCGGCTGCGAGCGCGTCCTTGATGCTGGCCGGGATCTCCTCGTTGGCGAGCCAGTCCTGCGTGGGGAAGATCGCGATGGGCAGGCGCACGAGGGGGGTGTCATCGGCCGCAACCGCCCGCGGCTCGCCATGGTGCACGAAGTAGCGCTCGTACTCCGTCACCAGGACCTCGGCGATCTTCGCTATGACCTCGACGGCGCGCTCGCTGTCATCGGCGCCGGCCAGGGGTACCTCGACCACGTAGTTCACGAACGGCTCCTCGTAGACCGTGACCGCGGTGATCGTGCCGTTGGGCAGGAAGTGGCGCTGGTTGTCGAGGTCCTTGAGCACGGTAACGCGCATGCCGATGCTCTCGACCATGCCGAAGTTGGCGCCGACCTGGATGTAGTCGCCGACGGCGTACTGTCCTTCGAGGAGCATGAAGAAGCCGCTGACGATGTCCCGCACCAGGTTCTGGGCGCCGAAGCCGACGGCGAGGCCGAGGACGCCGGCGCCGGCGAGGACCGGGCGGATGTCCATGCCGATGGAGGACAGCACCCAGATGCCGCCGGTGATGAGGATGACCCACTTGGCGATGCTGCGCACCAGCTCGAGGACGGTCACGACGCGCTGCTTGCGCCGGCGGTCAGGCTGGACGGCGTCGGCGGTCTGCAGCTCGACGCGCGCGCAGGCGCGGCGGAGGACGAGCATGACGATGGAGTAGATGATCCCGGTGACGACCACTACGGTCAGCATGCTCACGATGGCGCCGGCAACCCGGGAGAGGAACTCGACATCATGGAACTTGGTCCACCACGCGCCCATGGTGTCGGCCAGGGCGGGCGGCACTGTCGGCTCCTCCGCGCCCTCCTCCTGGGCCCAAGCCACGCCGCAGGCAAGCGCGAGCACGGTCGGGAGCATCGCGATGACGCACGTGCGCATCCGTCGGACAGGCATCACGAGGACCACCTTTCTGTGCGAACGGACCGGCGCGCGAGCCGGGCGCGAGCCCCGCGCGTGCCGGAGACCGTCGTCGCTGTCACGGCATTCCCCGCGCGAGGGGCCCAGTCCTTGTCGGGGATCGCGACCGGCCTCGCCGCCACGTGACGGGGAAGGCCGTGGGGCCGATTCCGGCATGTGACGAGGACGCTAACTGCGCCGCAGAATGCATGTCGGGCTGGAAGCTGAGAGCGCGCGGGGCGCGCTCTCACCTGCGCCTGATCCCGCCCCCGGCGTGATCAGGCGCAGGCCGACCTACGCGAACAGTACGGGCTGGAGCTGTTCGGGGGCCGGCGGCCGGCTGCGTGGGCACTTCGCGTCATGGCAGGTGCGCCTGCCGCCCACGCAGTGGCTACAGATGGGCGGGCCAATGGACGATGGTAATCTCAGAGGGCTTTGACCGTCCGGCGGCGGACGGAGTATACTCCGCGGTGCAGCCGGCCGGTCGAACCAGGAGAGGCAGCGGACAGATGACACGAGCGACAGCACCCGGCCGAGGCGGCATCATCGGTAACCCCTCGGACATGTACGGTGGGACGGTCGTCTCGTGCACCATCGCTGAGCGGGCCGAGGCCGCTATCAGCTCGAGTCCCCGCCTGATCTTCGACATCTACGGGCAGTGGGCCGAGATCACGTTCGACCCGGAGCTGCACTTCCTCGATGTGGCGAAGGCCGTGTGGCGCTACCTGCGCCGCCCCGAGAACGGCTACACTGAGCTGATCGGCCCGGGCGCGACCTTCCACGTGCGCGCGCAGAGCACTATCCCCCTCAAGGCGGGCTGCGCGGGATCGACCGCGATGCTGGTGGTGATTCTGGCGGGGGTGCTCAACCACTTCGACATCTGGCTGCCCCGCTACGAGCTGGCCGAGCTGGCGAGGCGCATCGAGCGCCACGAGCTGGGGGTGCATTGCGGCTATCAGGACCAGTACATGATCATCTTCGGGGGCCTGAACTGCATCGACCTGCGCGAGAAGGAGAACCACAGCGAGGACCGCGAGACCCCATACGCGTCGGTGGACCCGATGAGCGAGGATGTCCGTGAGTTGCCCTTCATCCTGGCCAACACCGGCGTGCAGCGCTCGTCGAGCACCTTCCACGCCGAGCCGCGCAAGCAGTGGGAGCAGGGCGACCCGAAGCGCCGGGCGGGATTCGAGCGCATCGGCGTGCTCGGACGCCTGGGCAAGAAGGCGCTGCTGCAGCGGAACTGGCGGTGGCTGGGGGAGCTGATGAACGAGAACCACCGTCTGACCGACGACCTCGTGGGCGCCGGGGAGATCAACAACCGGCTGATCGAGGCGGCGCTCGGGGCCGGGGCGCTCGGCGCGAAGCTGTCGGGAGCGGGGCGTGGTGGCACGGTGATCGCCCTGCACGACGATCCGGACTGGATGGGTCAGCGCCTGCTCGAGGCAGGCGCGGAGCGGCTGATCCAGCTTAAGCCCGTCCCCGGGCTGACGGTCGAGAAGTTCTGATGTGCCGCGCCGCGTCCCACAGCGCGGTCAGGAGGCGATCATGCACACCGTAGCGGTCATACCGGCCCGCGGGGGCAGCAAGACGGTTCCGCTGAAGAATATCCACGAGGTGGCCGGCAGGCCGCTGATATCGTACGTGATCGAGGCGTGCCTGAGGGCGGACGGCGTGGACCGCACGATCGTCTCGACCGACCACGAGCAGATCGCCGAGGTCGCCGGGGAGTGGGGCGCGGAGGTGCCGTTCATGCGGCCTGCCGAGTTCGCCGGTGACCTGGTGACGCTCGACCCCGTTATCTACCACGCCGTCACCACGCTCGAGGCCCAGGACGGTGTGCCCATCGACGTCGTGCTGACCGTCCAGCCCACCTGCCCGATGCTGCGCCCCGAGACCATCGGCCGCTCGATCCGCACGCTGATCGAGGGCGGCTACGACTCGGTCATCATGCTCAAGGAAATCCGCCACATGTACTGGCGGCGGGTGAACGGCGCATTTGAACCACTGTTCGAGACGGGGCGGTGTTCGCGAGCCGCCGGTCGATCATCACGCCGAGCAACCGCCTGGGCACGAACATCGGACACGTGATCGGCTCCGAGGAGGAAGCTATCGATATCGACACGGAGATCGATCTGCGCCTCGCCGAGCTGATCATCACGAACGGGCAGCAGGAGAGGCAGCAATGAGCGGCTTCGCCATCGGCGGGAGGTCCGTGGGGGGCGACGCGCCGGCCTACATCATCGCGGAGGCCGGCGTCAACCACGGCTGCGACATGGCCGTGGCGCTCAAGATGATCGAGGAGGCGGCCGGTGCCGGGGCGGACGCCATCAAGTTCCAGACCTACCGCGCCGACACCCTCACCACGCGCTGGGCGCCGAGGTACTGGGAGCATCCCGAGGAGTCGGGGACTCAGTACGCGATCTACCAGAACTCCGACGACTTCGTGCGCGAGGACTACGAGCGCCTCTTCGCGCATGCGCGTGAGGTCGGCATCCAGTGGCTGACCACGCCCTTCGACCTCGAGACGGTCGAGTGGCTGGCGGAGATGGGCGTGGCGGCCTACAAGATCGCCTCGGCCGATGTGACGAACTGGCCGCTGATCCGGGCCGCGGCGGAGAAGGGCCTGCCGATGATCCTGTCGTCGGGTGGCGCGACGCTGGACGAGGTGCGGGGGGCCGTCGCTCAGGTTCTGGACACCGGCAACACGCAGGTCGCGCTGCTGCACTGCATCCTGTCGTACCCCACGCCCACGGAGGAAATGAACCTGCTGCGCATCCCGCGGCTGATCCAGGAGTTCCCGGACGCGGTGATCGGCCTGTCGTGCCACAGCATCCCGGACGAGTGCGTGACGGTGCCCACGGCGGCGGTGGTCCTGGGCGCGAAGGTGATCGAGAAGCACTTCACCCTCGATATGTCGCTGGACGGCGAGGACCACTACCTGTCGGTCGATCCGCCGCTGCTGCGGCGCATGGTGGCGGGTATCCGCATCGCGGAGGCGGCGCTGGGGAGGCCGGAGATGACGGTGCTGCCGTGCGAGGAGCCGGCGCGGCAGTACGCGCGGCGCAGCGTCGTCGCGGCGGTGGACATCCCGGCGGGCACCACGCTGCAGCGTGAGCACCTGATCATGAAGCGGCCGGGCACCGGCGTCTCGCCCACCCAGATGGTGGCCATGCTGGGGCGCAGGACGATCAGCGACGTCGCGGAGGATCAGCTCGTGACCTGGGAGCACCTGGAGGACGGCGAGGCGTCCGGGTAGGCGGCGTGTGGCCAGGGCGAACGTCCTTCTTCCCCCAAAGCAGACGGCGAACGGCCGACGCATGTGAACATGCGTCGCTCCGAACAGCAACGAAGGCGACCGGCAACGGTCGCCTCATTCGCGTACGGAGGTGGGCCCGCGGTGTCACGGCGAACTCCGGGACGGAGGTGAGCCGGGTGGACGGGTACCGCAGCAACCTGCAGGAGATCGAGGCGCTCAACCAGCGCGGCGGCCGGATGCTGAGCGTCGTGGACCTCATCGGGGACGGGACGCTCGATGCGCGGGTCGCCGGGTACCTGCTGGCCTCGGTTGCCGCCGGAGCATCGTTCCTGTGCGCGGCGGGGCCGGGC
>JALGUI010000468.1 GCA_029820915.1 Candidatus Zipacnadia bacterium
GAGCCTCCCATCGCGCCCACCAGCTCCGCCGCGTGCGGCACGGCCAGGACGATGAAGGCCGCCGCCGCCAACAGGTACGAGCGGTCCCAGCGGTCGTCATCGAGCAGCCACAGCAGCAGCAGGAAGCCCGCGAAGTGCACGGTGGTCATCGCGTTGAGGTAGAGCGCGCCGGCCGTCAGCACGCCCGCGAGCACCGGTCGGCGGTACAGCCACGCCGCCAGCGCCGGGAGCTGCAGCGCGAAGGCGAGGTTGGTGTGCGTGAGGTGCACCGCGAACAGGTGCTCGCCGCCGATGAGCGTGCGCACCAGCGCCCAAGACGTGGTGCTCGCCACCAAGGCGACGAAGACTCGCCCCCAGAAGCCCGCCACGAAGCGCGCCGCGATGAGCATGAACACGGAGACCAGCCACACGCGCTCGGTAAGCCAGATGGCCAGGTAGAGCGGCTCGATGGCCACGTTCAGCGTCGTCGCGAGCCAGGCGAGGGCGGGGTAGGCGGCGCTGGGGTAGTTGCGCAGGCTGTCTGCCAGCTCGTCGCCCGGGTACAGCTCCGGCTCGATCAGACGGTGGACGGTGGGAAGCTGGAAGACCTGGTTGCCGCTGCCGTACTGGTAGGGAAGCTGCAGCGCCGACAGGGCGCTGATGATGAGGACGGCGGCGGCGTAGGCGAGCACGCTCGCCGCGGCGGGCCTGGTGTGCGGCGCGGTCATGGTCGCTCCGGGTGGCGCAGGCTGAGTACGCCTGCCGCTTCGACGCAGACGCCGCCGCTACCTGCAGACGCCCCCGCGCCCCGCGCGGCGGCGCGGGGCGCGTGGGCGTATCGTTCGGAGCGGAGTGGCTTCAGCCGCGCCCGTGTCCGCGGGAACGGCGTCGGGCTGGAAGCCCGGAGGTCGCTCCGCGACCTCTTGGGGAGTTCGCTGCGCGAACGTCCCGACCTACGCGGTCGCGGATCGACTCGATGAACTCCGCCACGCCGGTCGGCCCGAGGTCGCCCTCGCCGTGCTTGCGCACTGCCACCTGCGCGCTCTCCTGCTCCTTGTCGCCGACGATGAGCATGTACGGGACCTTCTCCAACTCGGCCTGGCGGATCTTGCTGCCGAGCGTCCCGCTGTCGGCGTCCACCTCGACGCGCAGGTCCTCGGCGCGTAGCGAACACGCCACGGCCTCGGCGTACTCGAGGTTGCGGTCATTGATGGGCAGCAGCTTGATCTGCACGGGCGCGATCCACAGCGGGAACTCGCCCGCCCACTGCTCGATCAGCACGCCGATGAAGCGCTCGATGCCCGCCAGCACCACGCGGTGCACCATCGCCGGCCGATGCTCCTGGCCGTCGTCGCCCACGTAGGTCAGGTCGAAGCGCTCGGGCAGGTTGAAGTCGAGCTGGATGGTCGGCCCCTGCCAGAGCCGCCCCAGCGCGTCCTTGATCTTGATGTCGATCTTGGGGCCGTAGAAGGCGCCGCCGCCCTCGTCCACCTCGTAGGCCAGATTGCTGCTCTCCAGCGCCTCGACGAGCGCCGCGGTAGCCTGCTCCCACACAGCGTCCGAGCCCATGGACTTCTCCGGCCGGGTGCTCAGGAACACCTCGTACTCGTGGAAGCCGAACACGCGCAGCATGTCGTCGGCGAAGCGGATCACGCCGGTGATCTCGTCGGTGAGCTGGTCCATGGTGCAGAAGATGTGCGCGTCGTCCTGGGTGAAGCCGCGCACGCGCAGCAGCCCGTGCAGCACGCCCGACTTCTCGTGTCGGTAGACCGTGCCGAGCTCGAAGTAGCGGATCGGCAGGTCCCGGTAGGAGCGCGTGTGGGTCTTGTAGATCATTATATGCCCGGGGCAGTTCATGGGCTTGATGCCGTACGACTGCCCCTCGATCTCGGTGTAGTACATCGGGTACTGCTGCTGCGCGTGCCCCGAGGTCTCCCACACGTCCGACTTCACCAGGTGCGGGGTGCCCACCAGCTCGTAGCCGCGTCGCAGGTGCTCGCGGGTCACGAAGGCGGTGATGAGCTCACGCAGCATCGCGCCCCGCGGGTGATAGTGCACCAGACCCGCGCCCGCCTCCTCGTGGAAGCTGAACAGGTCGAGCTCGCGGCCGAGGCGCCGGTGGTCACGTCGCTCGGCCTCCGCGAGTCGGTGCAGGTGCTCGTCGAGCTGCTCCTTCTTCGGGTAGGCGGTGCCGTAGATGCGCTGCAGCATCTTGTTGGCCTCGGAGCCCCGCCAGTAGGCTCCCGCCACCGACAGCAGGCGCACGTTCCTGATGCGCCCGGTGCTGGGCACGTGCGGGCCGGCGCACAGGTCCACGAAGCCGTCGTGCTCGTACAGGCTGACGATGTCGTCGGGGATCTCCTCGATCAGCTCGAGCTTGTACGCGTTCTGCTTCTGCTCGAACAGGTCGAGGGCCTCGGGCTTGCCGACCTCGCGCCGCACGAAGGGCTCATCGGCGGCCATGATCTCCTGCATCTTCGCCTCGATGGCGCGCAGGTCGTCCTCGGTGAAGGGCTCCGCCACGTCGAAGTCATAGTAGAACCCATCCGCGATCGCCGGGCCGATGGTCGGCTTGGCGTCCGGGAAGAGCTGCACGACCGCGTCGGCCATGATGTGCGAGGCCGAGTGCCAATAAACGTGCCGGCCCTCCTCCGAGTCGAAGGTCAGCACCTGGAAGCTCGCGTCCTCGGTGATGGGCCGGCTCAGGTCGAACGGCTCGCCATCGACCTTCGCGGCCATGGCGGCCTTCGCCAGTCGCGGCCCGATCTGCTCCGCCGCGCCGAGAGCCGTAGTGCCCCGCGGCACCTCGAGCACGGAGCCATCGGGGAGGGTCAGCTTGATCTGCTCGCTCATGTTGGGCTCTCCTCAGGCGTTCTATAGGTTGTTGTGCCGGTCCAACGACCAACTGCCATTCGCCGCCGTTGGTAGGACAGGCATTCCTGCCTGTCAGCCGTTTCGCCGTGATGGTCGCCCCGAACGACACTATCTCATGACTACATTGACAGGCAGGAATGCCTGTCCTACGTGAACGGTTCTCACTGACTGGGATCGGCGCGGTCGCTCGTCCACCCACAAACGCAAACCCCCATCCATGGAGGATGCGGGCCAGGAGCGTCTGCATGGATGTCAGCGGCCATACCAGGGCCACTTCGCGACGGTGCTGCCGATTGTGCGGAATGGTGGGCGCTGCAGGAACGCCTGCAGGCCCCACCCCAGATGTGCGTATGGTGGGCGCTGCAGGATTTGAACCTGCGACCTCCACCGTGTCAAGGTGGCGTTCTCCCCCTGAACTAAGCGCCCACCCGAACCGTGGCTGGGATTATACCAAGCCCCCGCGTCGGTGTAAAGGCTTCGCTCCTCCGTACGTCGGAACCGGGCCGACCGACCTGTCGTCTGACAAGCGGGCAACGTCACCTTAACCGACGCACAGAAGGGTGAGTTCAGATGCCGACCGTCAGGACCATCGCCGTCGTCGCGCTCATTGCTTCGCTGGTTCCCACGCTCGCCGTCGCCGCCGAGCCCGTTACGGTCGAGACTCAGGTGCGCAGCGTGGCACTGTTCAAGAACGGTCTGGGCTTCTTCACCCGCGCGGGCGAGCTGCCCGCCGCACCGGCCGAGATCGAGGTCGGGCCGCTGCCGACCGCAAGCCACGGGACCCTCTGGCTGGGGTGGGACCAGCCGACGCAGTTCGACCACCTCAGGGCGCGCGAGGCCACCGGCTACGACTCGCGCGTCGCAGGCAGCATCGCCGAGCTGCTCGAAGCGAACGTCGGCAAGCGCGTGCGCCTCGAGTTCGGCAGCGAGTTCCGTCCGCCGGTCGAGGGCGTGCTCACAGCCGTGCCCAAGGCCCGGCAGCCCGCGCCG
>JALGUI010000469.1 GCA_029820915.1 Candidatus Zipacnadia bacterium
CCACAGCGATGACGACGACCGGCCCACCTGGCGTCACGACGGCTGCCGAATCGCGTGGGTGAGGCACTCGGGCTTCGACACCGAGGTCTTCGTCGCCGGGACGTCCGGCAGCAATGTGGAGCGCTTCAGCAACTCGCCCGGCACCGACAGCATGCCCGACTACTCGACCGACGGCAAGTGGATCTGCTTCTTCAGCACGCGCTCGGGCAACCCGGATCTGTGGCTGCAGCAGACTGAGCATCCCTTCCAGGTCTTCCAGGTGACCACCAGCCCTGACGTCGATCAGTTCCCGGACCTGGGCAGTCCGACGATGCAGACCGAGCGCGTGCTGATCGGCCCGCCGGGCTCCGACTGGGGCGGGCTCGACCCCGTCTGGGCCTCGGCCTACGCGGGGATCGTGGCCTTCGATGACGAGGGGTACCGCAACTTCGTGCGCATTGGCGTCCACACCGCCGACCTCGGCAGCCTCGACATCACGCCGCTGGTGCAGCCGGCGAGTGCGCCGTCGGGACCGGAGCTCGTCGGCGTACTTATCGAGGCCAACGAGATCATCAACCTGCGCGAGGACGCCGGCCGCGGGTACGACCCCACCGTATGGAACCTCGACCCCCTCGACGCCGGCGCGGCGCTGCTGTACTTCAGCGCCTCGACCGGCAAGCTCGTCTCAGTTCTGGCCGTGGACGACAGCGCCTACCCGAGCTCGGCCGGCTCGGCCGCCGACACGATTCGCTGCCGCACCGAGGGCGACGGCCTGGTCGTGGACGGTAGGTTCGCCGGGGTCTTCGACTCGAAGGGACACAACGTGGCGCCGGGGGGCGCGAGCTGCGTGGCGCTTGACGGCAACGGCAATGCGGTCGCATTGCAGTGAGCAGGGCACGCCAGCCCACTACGGAGGTGCATGACGATGACCACACGGCTTCTGGCAGTCTCGCTCTTGGCAGCGGCGCTCACGCTCGCCGGCTGCGGAGGTAGCAATCTCGCGCCGTTCCCGCCGGCCCCGGGGCCACCCGCGGGCGGCGGTGACGCCGAGGCGATCGACGTCGGGCCCATGCTGATCCGGCCCGCCAGTACCGCGGGCTTCAAGGCTGAGGACCTGGGCTCGCAGGGGCGGTGCGCCCTGGTGGCCCTCTATGGGGCTCAGATCGACTACATGGCCTCCCAGGCCATGCTCGATCGCATCGTCTTCAGCAGCGACCGTGACGGCTTCAACGACATCTGGGTGTGCAACATGGACGGCTCAAGCGCCACCCAGATCACCAACAACGGGGCGGACGAGTACCGCGCCCAGTGGTCGCACGACGGCACGCACATCGTGTTCGACCGCAGGTGGCCGAGCCAGGACTCGGAGATCATGACCATGAAGGCGGACGGGTCCACCATCCGGACACTCACCAGCAACAGCGCCGACGACACAAACGCAAGCTGGTCGCACGACAGCCGGCGCATCGTCTTCGACACGTTCCGGACCGGCAACTGGGAGATCTACACGATGTACGAGGACGACAGCAGCCAGACGAATATCAGCAACCACCCGAGCGCCGACCGGTATCCCGACTGGGGGCCGCTCAATACCTACCCGGACATCGCCTTCTGCAGCGACCGGGACGGCGACTACGAGCTGTTCACGATGGACGCCGATGGCAGCGGCCAGACGCAGGTCACCTTCAATACCAGCACCGATCGCGGACCGGCCTGGAACCCGGACGGCTACTACATCGCCCTGGATAGATGGATGGGTCCTGGGGACCCGGAGATCTTCAAGATGACGTACAGCGGTGGCAGCGTGGTCCGCCTGTCGAATGACCCCGATACCGATCAGGCCCCCGCGTGGTCGAGCAACGGCAGCTGGATCGCCTTCCGCAGCGACCGCCAGAGCAACGCGGACATCTGGGTCCAGAACACCGCGGAGCCCTACCAGGCCTTCCGCGTCACCAAGAACAGCGCCCACGATGACTTCCCGGACCTGGGCGGCCCGACCATGCAGACCGAGCGGGTGCTCATCGGCCCGCCCGGCTCGGACTGGGGTGGCCTCGACCCTGTCTGGTCCAGCGCCTACGCGGGCGTCGTGGCGTTCGACAATGACGGCTACCGCAACTTCGTGCGCATCGGCATCCGCGCCATCGACCTCGGCAGCCTCGACGTCACGCCGCTAATGCAGACGAGCCAGGGCGGCCCGGACCTTGTCGGCGTCGTGGTGGAGGCCACCAAGATCGTTAACCTGCGCGAGGACGCGGGGCGCGGTTACGCCCCGACCGTCTGGGACCTCGACCCGCTCGACGCCGGTGCCGCGCTGCTCTACTTCAGCGGCTGGACCGGCAAGCTCGTGTCCGTGCTCGCCGTGGACGACTCCATCTACCCGAGCGCCGCCGGCGCCGCGGCCGACACCCTGCGCCAGCGCGTCGAGGGCGACCGGGTCATCGTAGAGGGGCAGTTCCGGGCGGTCCTCGACGCCGAGGGCCGCAACGTCGCGCCCGATGGCGCGACTCAGGTCAGTCTCGACGCAGAGGGCAGGGCAGTCGCCGTGCAGTGACACGTCGGCAATGTCAAGTGGCGAAGGGAGTCGCACCATGGGCAGATACGCTTGGATGGCCTCGCTGGTTGTGCTGGCTGCAATTCTCGCCGGCTGCGGCGGCGCCGGCGGCGTGGGGCCGGGGCCCCCGGGGCCGCCCGGCCCGGCGGAGACGCTGAAGGTCGGGCCCCTGCTGGTGCGGCCCGCCAGCACCGCCGGCTTCAAGGCCGAGTCCCTCGGGAACCGCACCGGCCTCTGCGCCTTCGTCGCCCTCCATGGCGCCCAGATCAACTACCTCGCGTCCCAGGCCATGCTCGACCGCATCGTGTTCTCGAGCGACCGTGACGGCTTCGCGGACATCTGGGTGTGCGATCTGGACGGCGGCAACCCGGTCCAGCTCACCAACAACGCGGCGGACGAGCGCGACGGCACCAGGATCGCCTTCGACAGGCGGTGGTCAGGCCAGGACCGTGAGGTCATGACCATGAACGCCGACGGGTCAACCATCAGGGCCATCACCGACAACACCGACGACGACGAGAATCCCACGTGGTCGCCCGACGGCAGACGCATCGCGTTCCACAGCGAGCGCACCGGCAACTATGAGATCTTCGCCGCCTACGAGGACGGCGGCTCCCCGACCAACCTCACCAACGACGCCGGCATGGACAGGGACCCCGACTGGTCCGACCTCTCGGCCGATCCGGACATCCTCTTTGCCTCCAACCGCGATGGCGACTACGAGATATACCGCATGGAGGACGACGGTTCGGATCTGACCCGGCGTGGCGGCCGGGCGCCGCTCAGATAGCCTGGCAGACGCACGACCCCTGTTACGGTGAGATCATGGTGGCCGACGCCGGGGGCACCGCGGCCCGCAACTTCTCCAACACGCCCGACCGCAACGAGCACCCGGCCTGGTCCGGCGACGCCAACTGGATCGCCTTCGACAGCGAACGCAGCGGCAACGAGGATATCTGGCTTCAGCAGACGCAGGCGCCCTTCCACGCCTTCCGCATCACGGCGCACGCCGCCGATGACCGCTACCCGCACCTGGGCAGCCCCACCGCGCAGATCGAGCGCGTGCTCATCGGCGCCCCCGGCTCGGACTGGGGCGGCTTCGACCCGGTCTGGTCCAGCGCCTACGCCGGCATCTGCGCCTACGACGACGACGGCTATCGCAACTTCGTGCGCATCGGCGTCGCCGCCGCGCACGCCGGCGGCCTCCAGATCACGCCGATGGCGCAGCCCAGCGCGTTCATGGGGCCGCAGCTCGTCGGCGCCCTCGTCGAGGCCACCGCGCTCGTGAACCTGCGCGAGGACGCCGGCCGAGGCTGCGAGCCCAGAGTCTGGCTGCTCGGCTCGCCCAACCCCGGCGCCGCGGTTCTCTACTTCGACACCAGCAGCGGCAAGCTGGTGGCGGCGCTGGCGCTGCGCGATGTCGTCTATCCCGCCGCCTCGGGCGCGGACGCGTCGAGCGCGGACGCGGCCCGCTCAGGCGCAGACCGGGTCCGGCAGCGAGTCGAGGGCGACCGGCTGATCGTCGAGGGCGACTTCAGCGCCGTCTGCGACGCCGAGGGCCGCAACATCGCGCCCGGCGGCACCACCGGTGTGTCCCTCGGTGAGCGCGGCACCGTCATCGACGTGCGATAGGACGCGACTACACACCAGCACCGAAGGGGGTCGTGACATGGGCAGATACCTGGCGATGGTGGCGCTCCTGGGGCTCGCCGTGGTCCTTGCCGGCTGCGGTGGCGACGGCACCGGCGTCGTCGCTTCCGCGCCGCCGACGCGCGGCGACTCTGCGCACACGCTGGACATCGGGCCGATGCTGGTCCGGCCCGCCGGCACCGCGGGCTTCAAGGCCGAGAACGTCCCCAGTGCCGGCTCCTGTGCCTTCGTGGCGCTCCACGGCTCGCGGATCAACTACCTCGCCTCCCAGGCCCTGCTCGACCGTGTTGTCTTCGCCAGCCCCCGCGACGGGTTCTGGGACATCTGGATGTGCGATCTCGACGGCGGCAACCCGGTCCAGCTCACCAATAACGGCGCCACCGAAGCGGTGCCCGTGTGGTCGCCCGACGGCACGAAGATCGCCTTCCAGCGCCACTGGCCAAGTCAGGACACCGAGATCATGACCATGAACGCCGACGGCTCCACGATCCGGTCCCTGACCGACAACTCGGACGAGGACGGGCACCCCTCATTCTCTCCCAACGGCCGCCAGATCGCCTTCCACACGGACCGGGCCGGTAACTACGAGATCTACACCATGTACCGCGACGGCAGCGGCGCCACCAACGTGACAAACCACGCGTCGCAGGACAAGGACCCCGATTGGTCCCCGCGTGCCACCGACCCCGATATCCTGTTCGACACCGACCGCCACGGCGCTAAGGAGATCTACAAGATCGAGGCCGACGGCACCGGCGCCACGCGGCTGACCAACAACTCGGTCGATGACCTTGCCCCGGCCTGGCACCCAGACGGCGCCAAGTTCGCGTTCCACAGCGATATCACCGGGGGCTTCGAAATCATGACCGCCAATGTGTGGGCGTCGGGGGACCCGCCGATCAACTTCTCCAACTCAAACGGCGTTGACGCGGTTGCCGCCTACTCGTCCGACGGTCGGTACATCGCCTTCACCAGCTTGCGCAGCGCCGCCTACGAGACCTACCTGCAGCAGACCGAGCCCCCCTACCGCGCATTCTGCCTGACCGCTTCCCTCACCGACTTCGACGCCTACCCGGACCTCGGCAGCCCGACCATGCAGACCGAACGCGTGCTCATCGGCCCGCCCGGCTCGGACTGGGGCGACCTTGACCCCATCTGGCCGAACGCCTACGCCGGCATCGTCGCCTTCGACGCCCGGGGCTACCGCAACTTCGTCCGCATCGGGATCGCGGCGGCGCACGTGGGCAGCCTGCAGGTCTCGCCGATGCAACACCCGGGCATGGCGCTCGCGGGCGTCGCAGTGGAGGCGACTAAGATCGTCAACCTGCGCGAGGACGCCGGCAGAGGGCTCGAGCCGACTCTCTGGCAGCTCGACCCGCTCGACGCCGGCGCCGTGCTGCTCTACTTCGACGCCTACACCGGAGACCTCGCGTCGGTGCTGGCCGCCCGCGACGTCGCCTACCCCGCCGCGCGCAGCGCGGACGCCACCGACGAGTCGCCGGCGCCCTGGCGCCAGCGCGTGGAGGGCGGTCGGCTGGTCGTCGAGGGCGACTTCGCCGCGGTCTTCGATGCCGAGGGCCGCAACGTCGTGCCGGACGGCGCACACAG
>JALGUI010000470.1 GCA_029820915.1 Candidatus Zipacnadia bacterium
CACCGGCCCCCGCGCCGTCGGCCGGATCACCGAGTCGTCGCAGCCGATGAAGATGTCACGGTCGTGCAGCAGGAGGCCGTCGGCGATCTCGCCCAGGCGCGCCACGGCCTCATCGTTGTCGGTCGCCAGCGGCTCGTCGGTCAGGTTGCCGCTGGTCATCACCAGCGCGCGGACGAGCAGGCCCTCCAGCAGCAGCAGGTGCAGGGGCGTATAGGGCAGCATCACCCCGTAGCTGTCGGTGTCGGGCGCCACCGACTCTGCCAGCCTCGCCTCCTCGCGCCTCTCGCACAGCACGATCGGCGCCTCGGGGCCGTGCATGAGCGTCGCGGCGTCCCCGGAGACGTGGGCGAAGCTCCGGGCGCTCTCCAGGTCGAACGCCATGACCGCCAGCGGCCGGGCCTCGCGGTGCTTGCGCTGTCGCAGCCGCCTGACCGCCTCGTCATCATCGGCGTCGCAGGCCAGGTGGAAGCCGCCCAGGCCCTTGACCGCGACGATGCGGCCCGCCCGCAGCAGCTCTCGCGCCGCCAACAGCGCCGCCTCGCCGCGTTCGGTGCGCTCGCCTGCCACGAACGAGAGCGTCGGGCCGCAGTGCGGGCAGGCCACAGGCTGGGCGTGGTAGCGCCGGTCGTCGATGTCCGCGTACTCGCGGCGGCAGTCCTCGCACATCGCGAAGTCGGCCATCGAGGTCCTCGGGCGGTCGTAGGGCACGCCCTTGATGATGGTGAAGCGCGGGCCACAGTTCGTGCAGTTGATGAACGGGTGCCGGTGGCGGCGATCGGTCGCGTCGAACATCTCGCGGCGGCAGTCCGCGCAGATCGCGACGTCGGGGGAGACGTAGATCTCGCCCTTGGCGTCCTCCCGGCTGGCGATGATCTCGAAGCGCTCGTCGCCCGCCGGCGGCCGCTCCCCGACCGGCTCGAGTTCCTCGAGCTCAAGGCTCTCGATGACCGCGATGGGTGGCGCGTCGGCCTCGACGCGCCGCACGAACTCATCGACCGCCGCTTCGGGGCCCTCGATCTCGACCTCGAGCCCGCCCGCGACGTTGCGTGCGCAGCCGACCAGCCCGAGGTCGCGCGCCAGCCGGTGCACGTGCGGGCGGAAGCCCACGCCCTGCACGATGCCCTCGACGGTCACTCGCCGGCGCACGCGGGCGTCGGCTCCGGTTGTGGTCTCCTCTGCGCGGGGCATATTCCGACCGTACCACTCGGGATTGTGCGTCTGTACCAGATACGATGATGATAGTGCGCGTGTTCACGAAGTCAAGTGCGGGGCATCGTCGTTGCCGCGGCGCCTCGCACGCTGTATGATCGAACCGGTTGCGCAGATGGGCCACTGTCCGGAGGCGAAAAGCATGGATGTCGTTGGATGGGTCGTCTGGTGGGAGACGGGCTCGGAACCCGAGCGCATGCTGAGCAATCGATGGAGAGATTCGATGGCGGGCAGCTCCTGTCGCGGCCGGGCCAGTGAACCCAGGTTCCGCGTAGGCAGCAAGCACAGGATCTGGCCTCCGCGTCGCCGCCGATCGCCCGACTGAGCAGCGGGGCCCGACGTCGTGCCTCCGCCACCCTCGCCCAAGCGTTACGGCTTGCCGCGAAGCTACAGCCGTCATCTGTGGGGCAGGCATCCTGCCTGCCAACGCCGTTGGCGGGTAGCCGTTGTCGTTTGCTGCTCCCTGCGACGCGTGCTTCGCCCGTCGAGGCGTTCGCACAACGACGAACGGCAACGGCACAGGCGGGAGCGGGGTCCCGCCTCTCCATGAACCACAGCGCCGCTGCCGCCCGTCCGCGAGAAGGGAACCGTACGCCCCGCGTGGAACTACTACCCGGTACGCTGACCGCTCACACATCAACCCGCCGTTGGGAGTTCTGCGATATGCCCAAGAACATGGACGTGCTTCCGCTGTTCGAGAAGAGCGAGATCACCTTCGACCCCATCCCGCGCTTCATCTTCGAGGGCCACCTCGGAACCGAGCTGGCGGCCGGGCGCCTCACGCCCGAGGCCGCGGTCGGCATGCTCGACTGCATGCTCGGCATCCGGTTCTTCGAGGAGACCGTGGCCCAGATGAAGGCCGGGAAGTTCAAGCCGCGCCCCGACTTCCGCTTCATCGGCGCCACGCACCTGTCGATCGGTCAGGAGGCGACGGCGGTCGGCGCCGTGTCGGCGATCCGCGCCGACGACTACATCACCAGCACCCATCGCGGCCACGGCCACTCCATCGCCAAGGGCTTCTACTCGCTGCTCGGGCGCACCTCGGACGACGAGCTGCGGGAGTTCATCGGCGACTACGCCGACCCGGCCGACTACGAGAGCCTCGCCGAGTGTGCCCTGCAGGTACACCTCAATCGCACCATGGCGGAGCTGCTGGGCAAGGAGGAGGGCTACTGCGGCGGCCGCGGCGGCGGCATGCACATCGCCGACTTCCACGCCGGGCACCTGGGCGCCAACGCCATCGTGGGCGGCAGCTACGCGATCGCCGCCGGCGCCGCCATGGGCTGCCGGAAGCTCGGCCTCGACCGCGTTGTGCTGTGCTTCGTCGGCGACGGCGCCACCAACAACGGTATCTGCCACGAGGCCTACAACTTCGCCTGCCAGGACCAGTTCGAGCAGGGCACCCCGGTGATCTTCCTGGTCGAGAACAACCAGTACGGGATGACCGGCCAGCAGGTGGGCGAGGTCACGGGCATCGATGACCTGGCCCAGCGCGGCGCGGGCTACAACGAGGTCAACATGCACGCCGAGGTCATCAACGGCATGGACGCCGTCGCCGTGCACGACGCCATCACGCGCGCCGCGGACCTCTGCCGCGGCGGCGACGGGCCGGTGCTCATCGAGTCCAAGACCTACCGCTACATGGGACACTCCCTCTCCGATGACTGCACCGCCTACCGGTCGCAGAGCGAGGAAGACGCGTGGGAGAGCATCGACCCCATCGACCACATCAAGCGCGCGCTGGTCGAGCACGGCGTGCTGACCGACGATGACATCGTCGAGCGTTGCGCGCGCATGAACCGGCGCATCGTGGCCGCCACCACGTGGGCCGTGGACGCCACCGACCCCGACCCGGCCGACATCTACCACGGCCTGTGGGTGGACACCACCTCGGAGGGCATCGGCGACGAGGGGCGCACGCCCGAGGCCGAGTTGGTCGGCGAGGTCAAGTACACGCGGCGCGACCGCCAGGGCCGCATCCTCTATCGCCACGCGGTCGCCGAGGCGCTCATGGAGGAGATGCTGCGCGATCGCCGGGTGGTGTGCTACGGCGAGGACATCGCCGACTACGGCGGGGCCTTCGGCGCCACGCGCGGGCTGATCGAGATCTTCGGGCGCGAGCGCGTGTTCAACGCCCCGATCTCCGAGGCGGCGATCGTGGGGACGGCCGCGGGCGCGTCGATGGTCGGCATGAGGCCGGTCGCGGAGATCATGTACATTGACTTCATCCTCATGACCATGGACCAGACCGGCAACCAGCTCGCCAAGAACCGCTACATGTTCGGCGGCAAGGCGACGCTGCCCGCGGTGATCCGCACCACCATCGGCGGTGGGCGCGGCTACGCGGGCCAGCACTCGCAGTCGCTGGAGGCCGTCGTCACCATGATCCCGGGGCTGAAGGTCGTCGCGCCGGCCTTCGCCCATGACGTCAAGGGGCTGCTCAAGGCCGCGATCCGCGACGACAACCCCGTGATCTTCATCGAGCACCAGCACTGCTACACCGAGAAGGGTGAGGTGCCCGAGGAGGACTACACGATCCCGATCGGGGTCGCGAACGTGGTGCGCGAGGGCTCGGACGCCACGGTCATCGCCTACAGCTACATGCTGCTGCGGACTTTGGAGGCGGCCGAGCAGCTCGCCGAGGAGGGCATCGAGGTCGAGGTAGTTGACCCGCGCACGCTGATCCCGCTCGACGAGGGCACCATCGCCGCGTCGGTCGGCAAGACCGGCAGAGCGCTGGTCGTGCAGCAGGCGCCCTACATCGGCTGCTTCGGCGAGCACATCGCTCACCGCATCATGGAGCGCTGTTGGGGCGACCTGCAGGCGCCGGTGCGCATCGTGGCCGCACACGATGTGCCCCCGCCCATGGCCGCGCCGCTCGAGAACGAGAACATCCCGTCGGTCGAGAAGATAGCCGAGCGCGTCCGCACGCTCGTTCAGGAGTAGCGCCCGGCTGCGGACGTACGCATGCTTCGTGGGGCGAGACGATGGCAAGGGCGGACCGTCGTCGTTGCCGTCAGGCTATGCATTACCCACAAGTCGAGACGGCTGCGGCGAGGCCACGCGATGGACAAGCGATGCGCCGCCTTGTCCTGAGGATGCGCAGCATCCTCCCGGAGGGGCCGC
>JALGUI010000471.1:0-1239 GCA_029820915.1 Candidatus Zipacnadia bacterium
GGAACGGCCAACGGCTCGCGCGGCACCGTGGCGCCGCGGCGCGCCTTCGGCGCACGCGCTGCGCTCACGGTCCCGCGCTCAACCGCCGCACGGCACCAGGGCAGCGACCGGAGACGGGCGGCGGCCGGGCGTTGGCTGGCGCCCGCGGCCGGCTCGCGCGCTCCGTCCCGTCCTTCGGACGGACCTGCGCGCGCATCGCCGGTGGCGGCGCGACCTGCGGCCTCCCTACGGTCGGCCTCCGTCCGCGCCGCAGCGCCGTCGCCGCTCACGTCGAGGACGTGAGCGGCTCCTGCGCCCGCGGGCGCTGGCAGCAGGCGGGCGAGGGCTACGTAGAATGCGGAGGCGCAGGGGGGTGGGCCGGGACGCCTCGGTGAAGAATTGTGGGTGATGGTAAGGCGTGGTCGGGGGGCCACCGCGGCAGGTGACGAGGGCGGTGCGGCGGAATGACATATGATGACGCCGCGATGATGACCGCTGCTGGGTGGAGGACGCCATGGAGCCGATCGAGTTCACCGACAACTACGAGGACCTGAGCACGGATGTGGGCTTCCAGTTCAAGTTCATGTGCGAGCGCTGCGGGAACGGGTACCTCAGTGAGTTCAAGCCCGACACGACCGGCAGGGCGGTCGGCTTCCTGCGCGCCGTCGGCACGTTCCTGGGCGGGCGCACCGCCAGGGCCGGCGAGTCGGCCTACGAGATCCAGCGCGCCATCGGCGGGCCGGGGCACGATAATGCACTGCGGGCCGCGGTGGCCGAGATACGTCCGCACTTCCATCAGTGCTCGCGCTGCGGCGAGTGGGTGTGCGACGAGTGCTGGAACGAGCGGGTGTCACTGTGCGAGCAGTGCGCGCCGGACACGCAGGAGGAGCTGGCCGCCATGCAGCAGGAGCGGCGGCTGGAGCAGCTCCGCGAGCGCGTGGATGAGACCGACTACGCGTCGGACATCAACGTCAGCGACGAGGCGGTCGTGGTCTGCCCGCACTGTGGCGCGAAGGCTCAGGGCGGCAAGTTCTGCAACGAGTGCGGCAAGCCCCTGGCGGCCGTGGTCGAGTGCCCCAAGTGCGGCTCCGAGAACCCGGCCGGCGCCAAGTTCTGCTCGGAGTGCGGTGAGACGCTTGCCTGACTTCGCGACCTTCGATGGCGAGGGCGAAGTGCAGGCGGGGACTCGCGCGTCACCGTGCGAGATCACCGTCGATCCGTCGGGCCTCACCGTCACGGAGGCCAACGGGACCGAGACGC
>JALGUI010000471.1:1268-5947 GCA_029820915.1 Candidatus Zipacnadia bacterium
ACGCTTCGCGCGGCGCACCGACGAGCTGATCGTGGCCCTGCGCCGGTGCCGGGCCGACGCGCTGGCGCGACTGATGGCGCCGCCCGACGAATCCCCTCGGGAGACCACGGAGGCCGTCGGCGCCGAGACCGGCTTCCTGTACCGCTACGACGACGGCCTGCGCTGGGTGCCCGACGCGGGGGTGTGCTTCGCCCGCCTCTACGGCGAGCTGGACGGCTTGGCCTTCGCCGCCGATCGCTACGAACTGACCCTCACCGGCCCCTTGGGGGAGAGCCGCGTGTCGGGCCTGCGGCGGCTCGCGCGCGAGGTCGGCGCCGAAGCCGCTCGGCGCATCGACGACGCCCGGCAGGGCTTCGCCCGGGCGCTCGAGACCGCCGGACTGCCCTGGGCGGACGACGCGGCGGCGGGGCGCATCCGGCAGCACGTGCCCTTCGCGCCCGGCGCGGAACAGGTCGTGCAGGCTGAGGGGGCGGGGGAGTTGATCTGCGAGGAGCGCCGGGGGTACTGGGCGGTCCTGCGCGATGCGGGCGTCATCCGGCGGCTGGTCGTCAGCGCGGGTGCGGAGGGGGAGGTCCGGCCGGCCGCGCTGTGCCCGGTTGCGCGCGGGGAGCTGTATGAGCTATTGTCGGAGGCGGACCACGCGAGCTTCGTCTTCGCGCGGGCCGATGATGCGGTGCGCGCCTGGACCGAAGTGGGCTTCCGGCGCGAGCCGGTTTTCGCCGAGAAGGACGCCGAGAACTACTGCGTCCTGGCCGCGCGGCTGCCGTCGCTTCGGGCGGCGCGGGAGGGACTGCGGCAGCGCGTCGTGCACGATGAACCTGCCGACTGGTGGAAGCGTCTGAGTGATTAGAGGTCGCCAGGCAGGTCACCCCCCAAGCGACCGCGAACCCCGGTGAAGTTGCACCACCGATCACGGGGCCGTTCACGCACCAGGAGACGAAGACCATGACGCCTGAGGCACTCATGCGGGACTACGAAGACCTGAGCACGGATGCGGGCTTCCAATTCAGGTTCCACTGCCGGCGTTGCGACGCGGCGTACGTCAGTCGCTTCCAGCCCTGCGTGCAGGAGGTCGGCGAGGTCCTGCTCGCCCCTGTCGGTGAGCTGCTTGCCGAGGTCCAGCACGAGACCAGCGAAGAACAGATCGCCGAGGGCGCCCCGGAGCACGAGAGCGCCCTGCGCGTGGCCGCGACCGAGGCGAGTGAGCACTTCCACGAGTGCCCACGCTGCGGCGAATGGGTGTGCGACGAGTGCTGGAACTCGGCGATCCTGCAGTGTGAGAAGTGCGCACCGAGCGAGGCCGATGAGCACGAAGCCGCGGTCGGCGCGGCGGGCGATCCGGCCACCGGGTGACACGCGGCCGGGGGACGAGGAAGGCCGGAGAGGGAGCCTCTGCGAGGCTCCCTCTCCGCTTTGCATCACGTGCCCGCGCGGCGGTCGAGTGGCGCATCCCGGTCAGAGCCCGAACATGTCGAGCACGAAGCGCTCGACCTCGCGGTAGATGCTCTCGTAGTGCGGGTCGCCGTTGAAGAAGCCGTGGGGCACGTCCGCCACGAGGACGAGATCGGCGCGCAGCCCCAGTTCGTGCATGGCATCGGCGAACAGCGTTGACTGCTCGTGCGGCACCGTGACATCCGCAGTCCCGTGCACCAGCAAACACGGCGGCGTGCCGTCGTCTACGTGCAGCAGCGGGGAGGCCAGCCGGTAGGCGTCAGGCAACTCGTCGGGCGCCCCGCCCATGAACTTGACCGCCGCCGGGTGCAGGTTCGTCCCCTCGACGAACCTCGTCATGTCGGTGACCGGGTTGAGCGGTACGCAGAGCTGCACGTCGCTGCGCTGGTCGGCGTGGCCGCCGTCGCCCTCAAGCTCGGCGATGTCCGCCGTCGTGGCGAGCATCGCCGCCAGGTGGCCGCCCGCCGAGCCTCCGAGCGCGCCCACGCGATCAGCATCGATGTTCAGCTCATCGGCCGACGCCCGCAGCCAGCGCACCGCGGCCTTGACGTCGTACACGGCGGCGGGGAACTTCGCCTCGCCCGAGAAGCGGTACCGGCAGCACGCGCCGACGACGCCCTTGAGCGCCAGGCGCGCGGCCTGGCGGTAGAACTGCGCCGGCGTCCCGCCCTGCCAGCCGCCACCGTGGATGTAGAGGACCGCCGGCCGCGGGCTACTGAACTCGTCCGGCGGCAGGAACAGGTCGGCCGTCAGCTCGACGCCGTCGCCGGTGCCATAGGGCACGTTCATCCGCACCACGACGTCCTCGGGAATGTCCATGCGCACGCCCTCCCGTCGCGAGGCCCACTCGGACCCCAGCACCGTCATCATTCGCGCTCGATCATCGCTCATTGCTGCCTCCCGGCCTCCCACTCACGGCCCAAGATCGCGTACGAGTATGAATCGCGCCACTTCCCTCGCTGCCAGACGTCCTCCAGGCGATGTGCCTCGCGCCTCATCCCGAGCTTGTCGAGCACGCGTGCGGAGCCGATGTTCTCCGTGTCGCACGAGGCGTGTACCCGGTGCAGGCCCAACTCCTCGAAGCCAAAGCGGATCAGTTCCCGTGCCGCCTCCGTCGCATAGCCCTGCCCCCACGCGCTCCGCGAGTAGCAGTAGCCCAGCGCCGCCTGCGTACCATCGGCGGCGATCCGCAGGCCGACCGAGCCGATCATCTCGCCGGAGGAGCGCTCGACGACCGCGAGGTCGTACGCAGGCCTCGGCTCAGACGCCTGGTCCTCGAGCTTGCGCTGCAGGAACTCGCGTGTCTGGTCCGGCGTGTTGGGGCCCCAGGCCATGAAGCGCAGGACCTCGGGGTCGATGGCGTAGGATTGCACCGCGTCGAAGTCGTCCGCGCGGAACTCGCGCAGGATGAGGCGCTCAGTCTCCAGATGGGTACCCGCTGTCATCTCGCTCACCACGTGAACTCGGCGGTAGTGCAGCAGCTCCGGGCTGCGGTTGTACCAGGCGGTCGTCACCAGCCCGGCCGCCGCGGCCTCGATACAGCGGTCGGCGAAGGTCTTGATGTTGTCGCCGTGGCGCGGGATGTCCGGCAGCGAGTGCCAGAAGCTGTGGTTGCCGGAGCAGGTGGGCGCGCCGTAGACGACCCGACCTCGAGCCTGGTAGTACTCGAGGTACGGGAAGGCGCGCACGTACCTCGGGAGCTCATCGCCCAGGTAGTCGCCGTAGATGTCCAGGTACTCGTCGGTCAGGTCCTCGTCCATGCGGAGCGGGCGCGCGAAGCGGTCGAGGGTCCTGCGCGTGACCGCCGATAGCTCGTCCGGCCACGCCGTGTCCCAGCGCTCGTCGTAGCAGACGGAGCCGCCGCAGCGCGCGACCAGCAGTGGGCTCGGGTCCTGGGTGGTCCAGTAGTCCCAGTACATCACCTGGGCGGCCTCGTGCAGATGGTCCATCGTGTCCGGGTGCGCGCACAGTATGTCGTCCCAGACAATGGGCGCGATGCCGCGGTCGGCCAGCCATGCGCAGACCCTGTTGACGTGGTCGGCGTAGAGCCGCCCCTTCCCGGCCTCCTCGACGCGCGCGGCGCACGTCGGGCATACTCCGAGCTGCCGCGTCTCGTCGCCACCCACATGCAGGCGCGGGCAGTGCCCGATGAAGTCGAGGATCTGCTCAGTCAGCTCGGCCCAAACCGGCAGCGATCGCTCATTGCTCGGGCAGAGCTGGGCGCGAACGTCATCCTCCTCCCGGATGTCCGCGTACTCGTCGTGCTGCAGCAGGTAACCCAGGTGGCCCATGCACTGCACCAGGGGTATGATCTCCAGGCCCAGGTCCCGCGCCTCATCGATGATCTGGCGAAGTTGAGGGCGCGTCAGCGCTGAGGGCGACGCCACCACTGCGTGCTCGCCTTCGAAGGGGAATCGGTCGCCGAACTCGATGAGCAGCGCGTTGAGCTTGTGTCGCGCCGCCGAGCGGATCAGGGAGAGGATTGAGTCGAGCCGAAGTTGGTGGATACTCTCGACCATGAGCTGGATGCCGCGCAGCGGTAGTCGCGGCCAGTCGCGGATGGCCCCGACCGGGAGCATCGGTCCGGAGCGCAGATGGTCAATGGTTGCGAGCGCGTGCATGAACCCCGGCCTGTGCGACGCGCGGACGTCGATCCGCTCAGGAGCGATGTCGAGCACGTACTCCTCGCACCCGAGCGTCTCGTCCTTCAGCAGGGCTATGCGGTTGGGCTCGTCGTTGACGCCGATGCAGAATGCCTCGGCGAACTTGGCGCCCACGTCGAGCAGACCGGAGTCATCGGCGACGTACCAATCGTGACCGACGGTCACAGTCTGCTCCTCCGACAGCTCGATCTGCTTGGGCGCCGGCATGATCTCGGCGATCCTCATGGCTTCCGCTCCTGTCTCGACCAACTGCGCGCGCATCGCTCAGATGTGGTCGATCCCCTGGTACTCCCACGGCGTGAACGGGATGGCGCGGCTCAGTGCGTCGATGTCGCTACGCAGCGCGCCTCGGCAGCTCAGCATCTCGCGCTCGAACTCCGCGCGCAGGTCCAGGCGCGACAGCAGGTAGCGCACGGCCTGCTCGTGCTTCATCTCCAGCGTGACGACCCACCTGGGCGCGCCGTCGGGCCGGTGGATCGTCGCCTCCTCGTCGGGCGTCCACAGGTCCACCTGCACGTCCGCCAGCTCGGACTGCGGGAGCCAGACGATCGCGGCCAGCGCCTC
>JALGUI010000472.1 GCA_029820915.1 Candidatus Zipacnadia bacterium
GCCGGCGAGGACCTGCTCGAGCGCTACGCCGACAGCATCGTGCGCAACGCCGGCGGCGCGCCGCGTGTACACACGACCGAGACCACCTGGGGCATGGACCTGGCGCTGGTGTTGCCGACGCTCGACAACGCGCTGGGCCGCGAGATCCTCGAGAAGATCCCGACCATGATCCTCGACGAGATCGGGGCCGACGGGCTCTACTGGGACGAGATGCGCTTCGGCTTCGAGGGCTGGGCCGACTACGCGCATCCTGACGGCAACACCTTCGAGATCGACCGGGAGACCGGCGAGATCATCGCCGAGTGCGGGGCACCTGAGATCGCCTGGCTCGACTTCAAGCTGGCGCTACTGGACGCCTTCGAAAGGCGCGGCGCGCTGGTGGTCGGCAACACCCCGCCGGGCACGCTGACCGAGTTCGCCTACCCGATCCCGCGCTTCTGCGAGAACATGATCCCTCACCACGGCCTGAGCACCATCCTGAAGACCGCGCTCTACACGCCCATCTCGTACGCGGGATACTCGGTGTACCACGACCCGGAGGTGAGCGAGGAGGACTTCCTGGAGGACGTCCAGCGCAAGGTGCGCGACGCGAACGTGTACCTGTTCTCGGCCACCATGTTCTACCACCTGTTCAGCGGCCAGAACCTGGCCACTTACGAGTTCCCCATCACGCCCGTCGAGCTGGACGCCGGCGTCATCATCGGGCGCGAGCGGATCATCACGCTACGGGACGGAGCCTTCGGCTGGCCGGGGGAGGACTGGTCCGGCGAGGTCATTTACTTCGATGCCTGGCCGGGGGAGGACTGGTCCGGCGAGGTCATTTACTTCGATGCCAAGCAGCGGCCGACGCGGCGCGAAACGGCGGCGCCCGATGCCCAGGGGCTGATCGACATCGACTTGCCCGAGGACGGGGCCGCCGTCATCGTCCGCGACTAGCGAGGGCCGCTAGGCCTCGTCGTCCGCGTCACTCTCGAGGTCCAGCAGCTCCTTGTCATCGGCGAGGTCATCGCCGCGGTTCTTCCGCGGGCTCCTTGTCATCGGCGAGGTCATCGCCGCGGTTCTTCCGCGGCATGACGCGGTCGAGCGCGCCCTTGGCCTTCTCTACCATCGAGTATGCAGCATCGAGCGGGCCGGGGACCGTGAGCAGCCGCTCGCCGTCATCGTCCACGATCAAGAAGACCGGCGTCATGATGGCGCCGCCGCCCCCGCCGCCACCGGAGCCCACGTCGCGGTCGCCCTCCTCGTCTGATGCCGTGCTGCCTGCGCCCCCGCCGGCGCCGAAGCCGATGCGCGCGACGACCGCGGGGATCACTACCTTGTCCCCGACCTCGACCGGCTCGCCGATGATCTTCACCGACTCTGTCACTGTCAGCAGTCCACCTACGATGTCCTTCATGAAGGCTCCCGCGTCAAACTCCGGCATCCTGCTCATCCTCTCTCTGCTGGATGATCCGGTCGATGACTTGCTGGTCTCCATCCGCGGCTGTCGGGGCCTCGCCATCATCGCGTCGCTTCATGCTTCGCGCGACCGCCATCGGTCGGCCCTCGACGAAAACCTGTAACGCGGCCAGCGCGGCGCGCAGCAGGCCGATGCGATAGCGTAGCCGCACCCGCCGCTTGCCCTCATCGGTGGCCATCATGATATCGATCGGCCCCACGCCGCGCAGCCCGAATACCCGGGCGAGGGTGCGGTCCGCCGTCTCGTGCTCCACGACATCGTCAACGCGCACCTTGATCTCCGCGGCGCTCCAGATGAGATCGTTTGCGGCCTGCAGTCCACTGAGGGCCAGCCGCGCGATGGCCTCGACGGTGTCGGCATTCAGCCGCCGCACGAGCCCTGTGCGACGACGGTTGTGCGCGGCAGGCTCTCCCTCCGCCTGCTCTTCGGGTGCGGCTTGGGCCCCGGGCGCGGCGTCGGGGCTATCGTCCTTTGCGGTGCGCCTGGTCCAGGGAATGAACAGGACGCGGACCCGCAGCTCCGTTGCCCTGGGGCTGGTCCGAAAGGTGAGGCGGCCCCACCACGCCAGCTTCACCGTGGCGGCCGGGCCTGCGCTATCGAACCAGATGCGAAGATCGCCGAGCCAAGGGAGAACGATCAAAAGCAAAACTGCGCCCGTGACGAGAAGGCCGCCGTGCCAGCCACCGACCCAATGGCACCCGACCACGAAGGCGAGGGCAAGCAACAGTTCAAGGACAAGTACAAGGAGCGCAACCGCCGCCGCCATGCGCATTATCGCTGTCCTCCTTGCGGTCGCTCTGGGGCACCATGCCTATTCGTTACCTGCGGGGGCGCTACCTGTATGTTCCGGCTTGAGATCGAGAAGGACTCGACCTGAGGTTCAAGGAAAACAGCCTCCAAGGCTGGAACCAAGAGGATTCTCCGGAGTCGTGGGGAATCTATTGCACACCAATCGCAGCATGACATCGCGGTCTGGATGCAGGATCATGATTGAGACGCATGACCTCCCTGGCCCGCCATCCGTTGTTCCTCGGAGGAGAGCGATTCCCTGTGCGCGTGGACACTGACGTGCTTACACTAAATGAGGCTGCGGCGTACCTGCGCGTGCATCCACGTACGCTGCGCACGAAGGCCAGCCAGGGGAAGATCCCAGCGGCAAAGATAGGGAAGGTTTGGCGCTTCCACAGAGGCCAACTCGAAGAGTGGCTTCTGCGCGGAGGTGCGCGTGGTGTTCAAGTGCAGTGAGGGGGGACGCTGAAGTCGTGGACGTGGATAGACGATGGGCAGACCAACAGCACACCGATCCATACAGATGACGCGAATCGCCGCCGCAGGACGAGAGACGAATGCCTGACGCTGACCAGGACAACAACAGCCCGGACGAACTCCACCGCGAGCCGCTGGTCCAATACGAGGACCTCGAGCAGGCGACGGGCTTTACCCAAATCAGCAACGCGATTCTGCGCTGCTACCCCGAGCTGTCCGATGGGGAGAAGATGACGTACGCAGTTCTTAAGAGCTTCGCGTACGTTGGGCCCGAGACATTCGTCGGGGAGGCAACCCTCGCCAGGGCTCGCGACATCACGATATCCACAATATCCCGGCATCTCAATCGCCTGATTCAGGTCGGCCTGGTCAAGGTGCGCAGGCGTGGTCAAGGCAAGACCAACATCTGGGTTATTACCCGCATCCCTCGGCAGAAGCTTGACCAGTACATTCGTGACTGGCGACCGAATCTGACCCTTGGACGCAAAGCGCAAGGCAAGACTACACGGAAAGCGCAAGTCAAGAATCCGCGGGATGCGCAAGGCAAGACTTCGGAGGATTCCCAAGCAGAAGAAGAATACGATAGAGAGTCTAGAGGGGAGAAGAGGACGCGGAGCAACGGCACACACGGGACCTCGCTTTCGACGACCAGTAATCGCGAGGACACGGCTCTCAACGAGAGGGATGGCGGGGCGTACACTAGCCTGCGGGGTGTTGTGGAAAACTCACAGGAGATGCAAGACGACTTATCCACCATCGTGGAAAATGTGGGGAAACTCGCTGCGCTCGCCGCACAATACTTTGCCGTGCCTGCTGAGAAGAAGAGCATCACGACCTTCTTGGGCCAGTACGACGCGGAGGTCGCGGCTGCAGCGCTGGAGACAGTGGTGCGTCGAATGGAGCGCGGCGAGCACATCACAAAGCCGATCGCGTACTTCTACACCGTGGTTAAGATGATGCAGGCCGAGCGGGATGAGGACGAGTCGGATCGCGAGCAGGACGAGGGCCAGCGGCGGGTGATCGCGCGCAACTGGGCCCGCAGCCTGCTGCGAGAGTGGCCTGCGGAGCAGGTGCGGGCCATCCTGGCCGACACGTACCGCTCCAGCGAATTCGTGGACGACATCATGCGGGAGATAGCCCAGAGCTAATAGCCCAGAGCTACACGGCTGGGGAGCGGCGGCGCGAGGACAAGCGAGCTCCCGGTGACTGACTGCGCCCCTCCCCCACCCTTAAGGGGCGAGCCTCGCCGCCAGGGCGAGGTTAGCGCGCACAGAAGCTGTGACACAGGCATGTGAGCGCACAAGAAAGTGGGCTATAGTTATACCCGGATAGACTAACGCAGCCGCTGCAGCTCACCGCAAGTGCAGGCTTGCACAGGTTTACGCGATAATACTGAACACGGAGGGTGAGCGCGCACCCGGGAGATAAGTGGTGTGCTCACGCCCAGAAGGAGCCCGCTCCCCCATGCCTCATGCTACGTATTCGATGACGTGTGTAGCGCCGACCATGACGCGCGCGGTGGGCGTGCGCGACCTCGCCGATGCCACGGGCGAGCCGATCGCGGAGATGCTTGACGACCTCCAGGCGTCACCGCGCTTGGCCATCCTGGCGCCCGACGCGCTGGGCCAGACATCGTTCGAGCTGTTCTCGAGCGAGATGCCGTTCCTCACGTCGCTGTGCAACCGGCATCACGTGGTATTGCGCTCAGCGATGCCCTCGATCAC
>JALGUI010000473.1 GCA_029820915.1 Candidatus Zipacnadia bacterium
GAAGCCGTCGCCCACGGTGACGCAGCGCCCGCGAATCTCCGACACCGGGAAGTCGCTGCCCCACAGCAGCCGCCGCGGCCCGCAGGCGCCCAGCACCGCGACCAGCGGCGCCGCCTCACAGATCCCCGAGGTGTCGAACCAGACGTTCTCCAGCGCCGCGACCGCCGCCACCCCGCGCGCCGTGTTGGGCGCGTGGAAGCCCCGCGCCGCGTGGGCCAGCATCACCCGCGCGCCCGCGTGGCGCAGGCACATCTCGCGCAGCTCGCGCTGATTGCCCCGGTCGGCCAGCGCGCCGTGGCGCACCAGATGCATCACGATCGTCAGGCCACGCCGGTCGGCCAGCCGCCAGGCCCATTGCGGCAGGAACTCCCCCGGCGTTGCGTTCATGGTCTGCCGCCGGCGGGCGAAGACGTGGTAGGGCTTGAGGCCCACCACGCGCGGGTGCTCGACCAGTGCCTCGATCTCCTCCGGGCGGCAGTCCGGCGCCACCAGCACCGCCGCGCGGCAGTCCGGCGCGCGCTCCAGGTCCGCCAGCAGCCGCCGGTTGAGCGCCGTCACGTCGGCGCCGGGCATCGGGTACGACATCAGCAGCCCGCCCGCCAGGCGATGGCGACCGACCTGCCGCCCCACGCGCGCGCGCCACACCCGCGGCGTGACGTTCCTGGGGCCGTCGCGGAGCAGCGGCGGCGCCGGCGCCGGCAGGTCACGCACGCGGCACACGTGTGCATGGGCGTCGAACACGCGCGCGGGCAGGAAGCCATCCAGCTCCGCCGCGATCCGCTCGTCGAGCGTCGTGAAGTCCCAGTTGCCCGGCATCTTCCCGGCCTCCCGCACGCGAGGGCCTGCGCCTGCTCGCCGACCCGCAACGCCTTCGCCGGCGCGCCACCGGCACCTGCGCCTCGACCGCCATGCCGAACTTCCGCGCCCTGAGCGCATCGGCGCGCGGACGAGGGAGGAACGCGACCGCTCCATGCCCAACTGCCCGAGTTGACGGACCAGCGAGCGACCGGCCGGGGGTCACAGATGCGATTGCACTGGGCCGTGCATCTTCCGCTCCTCGTGATCGTGGCGAGCGCGCCCGCCTGGGCGGCGACGGTGTTCGTCCAGGCCGAGGATCTGGTGTGCGACACCGACGCCTGGGTCGCGCGCGACCAGACCGACCGCTACGCCCCCGACAGCGGCCTGCGCCACCTGTGGGGCGCGACCGGCGGTGCGGGCATGCGCGGCGATGACGCCGGCTACAACCGCGGCGCCTTCGCGGTCACGCTGCGCAGCGGCGACGAGATCCTGGCCCAGGGGCGCTTCGACGAGCAGCCGCCCGAGCAGCCGCCGGGCCGCATCCACGAGTACCGCTGGAGCAGCTTCGGGGCGGACCTGCCCGCGGGTGAGGCGCGCATCGAGCTGAGCAAGCTCGAGCCGGTCGCCTGCTCGGGCTGGACCCGCTACGTGGATTGCCTCGTGCTGACCACCGACGCCGAGTACGAGCCGGACGTGCGCGACTTCCAGCCGAAGGTCTGGCTGCGCGTGCGGCTGGGCGAGACGCCGACGCCGCCCATCTACATCCATTGCTTCGCCGACCACTTCCGCGCGCCCTGGTACAAGCACTTCTCGCTGTCGCATGATGGCTACGAGGAGCGGGTGCGGCCCTCCCGCGGTGAGGCGGCGTACCTGTCGGCGGGCGAGGCCACGCCCTGGTGTGACATCACTCCCGCCATCCACGAAGACACCGGTGCGCGGCTCGAGCTGCGCGGTGCGGAGAAGTACTCGTACACCGAGTGGCTGCCCGCCCTTGACGCCACCTTCGACTTCGCCACCGCGCCCGATGACGCCGCCATCGTGAAGTCCTTCCACCGCGAGGGCCCCGGCGCGGGCCTGGTCGTCATCACGCCGGGCGTGCTGACCGCGGAGACTGCCGATCGGCTCATGGCCGACCGCGACTTCTGCGCCCGGAACGTGGCGCTCGCGGAAGAGCTGCCCGAGGTCGGCTTCGGCCGGCCGCCCGAGCGCTTCCCGCTCTTCCTCTCGATGGGGCTCCGCGAGGGCCTGTTCGCCCCCGACATCCGCGAGGCGGAGTACCGCATTGTCCGGCAGATGGGCTTCAACGGGGCCTACGATCGCCCGGACGACATGATGCGGTCGCTGGGCTTCTTCGCCACCCGCACCGGCACCACGTCCTGGTACATGGACGAGGGCTGCTACCTGCAGCCGCAGGTGGACAAGATCCGCGAACGCATCGCCCGAGCCGCCGAGAGCTGGGACGAGCCGCCTACCGTCGTCATGTTCATGGACGAGCCGACCGCTAAGCCCCTGGCGCACGCCGCCTCGTGCGAGCGCTGCGCGGAGGTCTTCCGCGCGTGGCTGCGCGACGAGCTGGGCGTGCCGCTCGCCGACCTGGGCGTGGACGCCTGGGATGACGTGACGCCGGTCACCGAGGCGCAACGGGACACATCCCCCGCGCTCTACTACTGGTCGCAGCGCTTCCGGGGCAAGGCCCTCGGCGACTTCCTGCGGCTGCAGACCGAGGAGATCGCGCGGGCCTTCCCCGGCCCCCCGCGCGCCACCGTCAACTTCAGCGACGGCGCGGTCTACCAGGCGAACATGTACGCGCAGGGCGCCGACTACTTCCACCTGTTCGGCACCGACGCCCTCACCATGGCCTGGAGCGAGGACTGGTCGAACATCGCCTCGACGTACGAGTGCTGCGGCTACAACGTGGACCTGCTGCGCGCCGCCACCCGCGCGCGCGGCCAGCCCATCGGCATGTACGTCATCACCAGCTACGGGCGCACGCCGCTCGACGTCAAGCTCAAGGCCTACAGCAGCCTCGGGCGGGGAGCGAAGGTCCTGCAGAGCTTCGCCTACGGCCCGCAGTACGCCGGCCACGAGCCGAACTGGTACCTGCGCCGGGAGATGTACCACCCGATGGCCGAACTGTGCCACGAGGTCGGCGGCGCCGAGGACCTGCTGATGCAGGCCGAGCGCGTGCCGGCCGAGGTCGCCTTCCTCTACTCCACCACCTCGGACATCTGGACCGTCGGCGTCAACGACCTGTACGGCCACGACCGCATGCACTCCTACCTGGCGCTGATCCACGCGCAGGTGCCCGTGGACTTCCTGAGCGAGGAGGACGTGGCGGCGGGGATGCTGGACGGGTACAAGGCGCTCTATGTCTTCGGGCCGAACCTGCACAGCGTCGCGGCGCAGCCCATCGCGGACTGGGTGCAGGCCGGCGGCGCCCTTTACGTGGCCGCGGGGGCGGCCGTCGCCGACGAGTACAACCGCCCGGCCCGCCCGCTCGACGAGGCACTGGACCTGCAGCGCGGCGCGGTCGAGCTGCTGCAGACCCACGTGGGGCCGGGCAGGTACCTGGCGAGCCTCGAGCCGCAAGGCAGCGTGAAGTTCGCGCGCGGGCGAATGGACGTGCTCGGCGTGCGGCAGGCCGTGCGCATGGAGCCGTCGATCCGGGTCTCGCTGGCCTGCCCCACGGAGGACGGCACGCCGCTGCACGCGCGGGTGAACCGCGGCGACGGCGCGGTCTTCATCGCAGGGTTCATGCCGGGCATCGGCTACATCCGCAGCGCGCTGCTTGCGCGCGACGCCCAGGGCTCGCCCGCGCCGCGGCGCGAGGACGAGATGGACTGGATGCTGCGCGGCAGCTTCTCGAACCTGCAGCCGCACGAGCTGAGCTACAATCCGTGGCAGTACCCGGAGGCCGAGCGCGAGTACCTGCTGGAGGCGATGCGGTGGGCGCACGTGAAGAAGCCGGTGACGCTGAGCGAGCGGCTGGTCGAGAGCTTCTATCTCGAGGGCGACCGCGGCGCGGTGGTCACGCTGGCCAACTACGCGCTCCAGCCCATCGACGACCTGGCGGTCACGGTGCGCGTCCCGCGCGTGCCGCAACGGGTCGAGAGCGTCCGGCAGGGAGAGCTGGCCTTCGAGGTCGAGGGCGAGAGTGTGCGGCTGAGCGTCCCGCTGCTCGACACCGACATGCTCAAGCTCTACTGGTAGGCGGCCGCCACTGCGATGATCGGGCCGGGAAGCTCCAGTGACACTGTGCGACGGGCGTCCTCGCCGACCCTTGCGTACCGCGGACGGCCGAGGCAGGGAGGC
>JALGUI010000474.1 GCA_029820915.1 Candidatus Zipacnadia bacterium
GCCGGCGGGCCGGCCCAGGACGAAGCGTGGTCGATCAGCTACCTGGCCCCCATGGCCACCTATCTGCGTTTCGAGGGCGTTCCGCGGTTCGTCGGCTCGTCACCCGACGAGCTGTTCGTGCCCGACGTGACAATCGACCTGCCCGCGGTGCCGCAGCCTGAGGGCGAACAGCTTGCCCACATCGCTTCCCCGCTGCCCGACGGCGGCCAGGCGGCCGCGCTCCCGCCGGGCGTCGGCCTGGTGATCGTTTCGCCCGACGACACGCCGCTCCTCAACGAGGCCGAGGGCACCGTCGAGATGTGGGTGCGAGACGCCCGCCCCTACACCGACCTGCACAACCGGGGCCTCATCCGCTGCGGCGACCTGCACATCTACCGGCGCATCAACCTCGGCACCTACATCTACATGGGCCCCGGCCATCAGACCGGCCTGGTCCTGCCCCAGGGGCGGTGGGCGCACCTGGGTCGCGCTCTACCTGGATGGCGTGCGCGTCGAGACCAGCTACAACCGCCACATCAAGCCCGAGGCGGGGTGGGCGGGCGCCGAGCTGAGCATCCCGGCCGACCATGCGGGGCTGTTCGTGGACGAGCTGCGCGTGTCAGACGTGGCGCGCTATGCGGAGAGCTTCGAGCCGCCCGCCGCGCCCTTCGAGCCGGACGAGCACACGGTCGTCCTCTCGCACTTCGACGACGGCGCCGCCCTCGTCCGCGGCACGCAGGTGGACTGGGAGGAGAGGTAGCGTCGTTGTCGTTCTGGAGGGGCGGGGCTACGTCCCCGCCCGGCCTTTGTTGTGCGCCGACGCACAACGCGATGACGTGAGGGAGTCTAGTGGCGGGGGAACCGCCGTTCCCCCCTCCTGCCCTCGCCACGCATGTGGCGAAAAGGAGGGGGGTGGCCCGGCGCAGCCGGGCCGGGGGGAGGACCAGCGCAGGCCCACGCGCCGCTGCGTCGAAAGACACTGCTGCGAGAGAGCCCATCCATCGGGAGGACTCCACATGCCCGGCGCAAGCCACAGCTCACGACCCAACGTCGTCAAGGTCATCTGCCACGACCTCGGCCGGTACGTCGGCTGCCTCGGCGCGCCCATACAGACGCCGAACACCGACGCGCTGGCCGGAGAGGGCGTGCTGTTCAGCAACTACTGCTGCACCGCCGCCCAGTGCTCGCCGTCGCGCGGCTCAATCATGACCGGCCGCTACCCGCACTGCAACGGCCTCGTGGGCCTCGCGCACCTAGGCTGGGAGATCGGCGCCAACGAGGTCACGCTGCCCATGTACCTCAACCGCGCGGGCTACAACACGCGCCTCATCGCCCACCAGCACGAGCACAACGAATCGCCGCGCTTGGGCTATCAGACTATCGATCCGGCCAAGAACGACGCCCGCACCGTGGCGGGCGCGCTGTCGGACTTCCTGCACGGCGATGCCCAGGACGGTCAGCCCTTCTTCGTCTCCTGCGGGATCACTGAGCCGCATCGCCCGTATGAGCGCGACGACTACGACCGCGATGATCCCGACAGCCTGACGCCACTGCCGTACCTGCCCGACCGCCCCGGCATCCGCGAGGACCTGGCCGGCCTGCACGGGCTGATCTGGCGCCTCGACGAGGCGGTGGGCACCATGCGCGAGGCCTTCGAGGACAGCGGGCTGGCCGACAACACCGTCTTCATCTTCACCACCGACCACGGCATCGCCATGCCGCGCGCCAAGGGCACCTGCTACGACCCCGGCATCCACACCACGCTGATCGTGCGCTGGCCGGAGCACTTCACCGGCGGCCGCGTCCAGGGCGAGCTGCTCACCAACTGCGACCTGCTGCCGACGATCCTCGACCTCGCGGGCGCGCCCGTGCCGCCGCAGGTCGAGGGACGCAGCTTCCTGGGGCTGCTCGACGAGGACGACTACGAGCCGCGCGATCACGTCTTCTGCGAGATGACCTGGCATGACCAGTACAACCCGATGCGGGCGATCCGCACCAATCGCTACAAGTACATCCGCAACTTCGGCCGCAGGCCGCTCGTCTACATGCCCGCCGACATCTACGTGGCTCCCGCGGGCGAGGAGATGAAGGAGGACTTCTACAGCTCCGTCCGGCCCGCCGAGGAGCTGTACGACCTTCAGCGCGACCCGCTCGAGCAGCACAGCGTCCTCGGCGATCCCGAGTACGAGGACATCGCCTGGCAGCTTCGCGCGCGCGTCTACAACTGGATGGTCGAGACCAACGATCCGCTGCTCTACGGCGACTACCCGCCGACGAAGGCCCAGCGCGAACGCAACGAAGAGCGCCCGATGGACAACGGCGTTCCGCACGTGTAGCAGGAGGCGCCCATGAAGCTGTGCCTGGGGCTGCGCCCTACCGTCTCGCCGACGCAGTTCGACCCCGACGATCTGGCCTTCGCCGCCCAACTCGGCGTCGAGCACGGCCAGGTCCGCAGCGAGGGCCTCATCAGCCGCGAGGGCGGCAACGTGCTGCACGCGCAGGACCTGGGGGCCATCATCGATCAGCTCGACCCCTTCGGCATGCGGGTGGCCGTAGTGCTGCTCCCTCAGGGCCGCAACACTCAGTACTGGAACGCGCGCCTGGGGCGGCCCGAGCGCGAGCAGGAGGTGCGCGACGTCTGCGAGACGCTGCGCGTCATCGGCGACTCGGGCGTCCCGGTCGTCGAGTGGACCTGGAGCATCCCGGACGTGTGGGGCAGCACGCGCGGCGAAGGCCGCGGCGGCGCCAGGGTGCGCCGCTTCGACTACGACGCGATCAGGGACGTCGGCCCTGTCGAGCCGGATGAGGCCATGGACGCCGACACCATGTGGGAGCGGCTGCTGTGGTTCCTGGAGCGCATCGTGCCGGCGGCCGAGGAGGCCGGCGTCCGCCTCGCCCTGCACGCGCATGATCCGCCGACGCCGTGGCTGCGCGGCGAGGCGCGCATCATCGGCACCATCGACGGCCTCAAACGCCTGGTGGCGGAGGTCCCGTCGCCCGTCAACGGCCTGAACTTCTGCCAGGGCACCATCGCCGAGATGGGCACGGACGTGGTCGAGGCCATCCGCTGGTTCGGCGAGCGCGATCGCATCAACCACGTGCATTTCCGCAACGTGAAGGGTGCCGTGCCCCGCTTCGACGAATCCTTCATCGACGATGGCGACACGGACATGCTTGCGGCCATGCGCGCCTACCGCGATGTCGGCTACCGCTACGCGATGATGCCCGA
>JALGUI010000475.1 GCA_029820915.1 Candidatus Zipacnadia bacterium
GACACGCTCACCCTCGACCTCAGCGCCGCCTACGACGTGGCGGAGCTCCAGAAGCTCGAACGCACCTTCGTTTGCAGCCGCGCCGGCGCCGGCTCACTGACCGTCACCGACACGGTCGAGTTCGCCGAGCCGCAGACCTTCGAGACGGCGCTGATCACCGATGGCGACTGGGTGCGGCGCGACGATGGCACGCTGGTCGTCTGGGACTACAACCGCGCGGCGCAGATCACCATCGACGCCGGCGAGGCCCCGTGGGAGCTGGTCGTGGACGAGATCCACGAGGACGCCGCGGCCCAGCCGACGCGGCTGGCAATCCGGCTGGCCGAGCCGGTGGCATCGGCGACGGTGACGGTAGTCGTGACGCCGCTGGATCTCGCCGCCGGGGACGATGAGAACCTGCTGCTCAACGGCAACTTCGCGCTGGGCACCTTCGCCTGGTCGCTGCCGGCGAACTCGCAGGGCGAGGTCTCCGGCGAACTCGCGGCCATCGGCGAGCGGTCGCTCAGGATCACCGACGAGGACGACCGGCTGGGCTCCAACGTCGCCTCGGCGCCGATGGCGGCCGATGGCGCGGGACGCTGGCTGCTGCGCGGACAGGCCCATCACGTCAGCGGCTCGGGGATCGGCATGTACATGCGCTACTATGACGCCGACGGGAACCGGCTCAACGAGGCCGATGAGCGGGGCTGGATCAGCCCGGTCGGGTCACTCGAGGGCGAGGTGGGGGCGTGGCAGCCGTTCGAGCTTGAGTTCGAGACGCCCGAGGGAACCACGAGCATGGACCTGTGGATCCACAGCTACAGCTCCGCGCGCGTGGTCGCCTACCTCGACGACCTGCGCATCGATCCCGCCGACTGAGCGCGGTCCTGCAACCAGCCACGAATCGACTGGGGCGCCCGATGACGGGCGCCCCGTCGTGTCGTCAGCGGCTGTCCCGCGTCGTTGTCGTTCCGGGGGCCTATTCCCCGAGCCAGCGCTCGACCTTCTCGCGAACGCGCGCGGCACGGGTATTGGTGTCCTCGAGGCCTTCGCCGCCCAGGCACTCGACCATGACCGGCCCGCTTGTGAAACCGCCTTCGCGCAGCACGCCGAACATGGCCGCGAAGTCCACGTCGCCGGCGCCTGGCTCGATCGTCACCGGCGCCCCGGGCCCGCCCGTCTGGTCCTTGATGATCGCGCCGACGACGTGCGGCGCCACGTCCTCCAGGTCCTCCAGCGGGTCGCCGCCCGCGAAGTAGAGGACGTTGCCCGGATCGTAGTAGATGGCGAAGTTCTGGTGGCCCACGATCTCCAGTACATTCAGCAGATCGCGGCAGGTGGCGCTCGGCCCGCCGTGGGGCTTGAGGGTCACGGTCACGCCGCGCTCCTCGCCGTAGGCGGCGGCCTCACGAAGCACAGTGTAGAGGGTCTCATACAGCGACTCCTCTGGCGTCCCACACGATATGTAGTAGGGCACGCCGCTCCTCTGGCGTCCCACACGATATGTAGTAGGGCACGCCGACCGCAGCCATCACGTCGATCACCGCGCACGCCTCCTGCACGGCCGCCGCCGGGCCCTCACGCAGCGGGCAATGCGAGGTGTGATGGAGGGATATCTCGCTCGTAGGCGTGAGCCCGTGCCTCTCGAGGGACTCCCTGATCGCCGCGATCTTCTCCGCACCGGTCCCCGGCAGCAGTTCCGCCTCCGGATGGCGCATGAAGCCCATGTAGCGGTAGCCGGCCCCCGCCACTCCGCTCAGGAACTCCTCCCACGTGAACTTCGTCCACGGCCGCGCGAAGGCACCGACCTGGTAGCCGTCCACTGCGCCACTCTCCTCCCGCCGGTCTCGACACGGGGCGCCCAACCATCGGGCGCCCCGTGCCGTGCGAGTCCGGCGCGCGTCGTTGTCGTGCGGAGGGCGGCTGTTCACAGCCGCCGCCGTGCACGTCACCGGCGCACGGCGTCGGGCTGGAAGCCCGACCTACGCGGCGTCCCTCGGTCAGTCATCCGCCAGCCCGTCGAATCGGAAGCCCTCGTCGATGTCGGCGGCCTCGGTCGCGTAGCCCCAGCCGCCCAGCTCGCTGAACAGCCCGCGCTGCGCGGCGGCGTAGTCGATCAGCCAGTTGATGCCCACCATGTCTGTCCACGGGACCTTCTTGATCTGCCCCGCCGAGGCATAGGCGCCGTCGATGAGCAGCGTCGCCTTCACGGCCTCGTCGGCGGGCGCGTGTAGCGTGCTCTTCTCGCCGCGGATGCAGGCGATGAGGTTCTTGTGGATCTCGTCGCGATCCGTGGGCGCCTCAAAGACGATGGGCTCCTCCTCACCGTCGAGGTGCACGACCGCCTTGGAGGTGTCCCAGCTCGCCCGGCCCTTGGTGCCGAAGATGTCGAGGTCGGTGCGGTAGCTGTCATCGCAGTTGGTGGTGCAGTAGAAGTGCAGCGTGGCCTCACCCAGGTCGGCGCGGATCGCCGCCAGGTCCTCGACCTCGATGTTCGGGTGCGCCTGGTACAGCTCGGCCTGCACCGCGCGCGGCGTGGCGTGGTCCTCGACGCGCGAGCCCATCTCCAGCGCGGTGTTCATCAGGTGTACCGCCTGGTTCATCATCACGCCGTCGAAGACCGGCAGGCCGTCGGCGTAGCGCTTGCCGGTCCAGTGGCCGCGGTCGTAGTACGCGTCGGTGCGCTTCCACTCCATTACGCCAACGATCTCGGTCAGCTCGCCCAGGCCCCCATCGGCGATGAACTCCTTGAGCATGTGGGAGTGGGGGAATGAGGTGTACTGGAAGTCCACCGCGACGTGGAGGCCCTGCTCCGCGGCCAGTCGCACGACCTCCCAGCCATCCTGCGCCAGCACCGTAACGGGCTTCTCGCACAGCACGTGGATGCCGCGGCTCAGGCACTCAATGGTGTAGGGCGCGTGCCAGTGGTGCGGCACCGCCAGCGTGACGTAGTCGATATCGCCGCCAACGTCGTCGAGCATCTCGACGATGTCGCTGTAGACGGGCACCCCCCACTCCCTCACCGCGGAGACGGCTTCGGCGACCTTCTCCTTCTCGGGGTACTTCTCGGCGACGGCTATCAGCTCGACGTCTTCGAGCGAGTGCATGATGCTGCGGTGATACCCGCCGATGCCGGAGATTCCGACACAGGCGGCCTTAAGCGGTTGCACGGTACGTCCACCTCCGATTCGCGTGCGGCTGTCGTGGGAGCGGGAGAGGGTCCCCCCGCGGCTACGGGCCCGTGGTCAGCAGCTTCAGCTTGCCCTCCAGCACCGTCGGCATGGCCTCGTGCAGGAAGACGTTGACGATGATGCGGTCGGCCGTCTCGTGGGTGGGGCGGAACAGTTCGATGAGCCTGCCGCGAATCTCCGGCCCCGAGCGCGCGTACTGGTCGGGGTCCATGGCCCGCGCGAGGGTGAACAGGTCCAGGATCTCGTCCTCGGACAGCCCGAGGTCTGGATCGGCCAGCTCCTCGGCGTAGGGCGCGGCCTCGCGCTCGAAGGTCTCGTCGTCCATCTCGCGGATCCACTCGAGCAGCTCGACGACCTGCCGCCGCGCCGCCTCCTCGCCCGTGACGAGCGACACCTGCGCATCGGTGAGGATGCCGCGGAAGGTCGCCGCGTGTTCGAGCAGGCCCTCATCGGCGCGCCGGTCGAGCTCGCCCAGCTGGCCCTCGATCACTGCGATCTGATCTGACAGGTCCTCGGGCGGATGGCCGTCGGCCAGCAGCAGATCGCGCTTGCGCTCGAGCAGCGGTTTGAGTTGGCGCAGCACCGCCACGCGCTGCTGCTCGACGCCCAGGGCGGTCTCGCGCAGGTCCTCGACCGCGGGGATGAGCAGCTCGATCTGGTCGCGCGAGAGCTGCAGCGTGTTCAGGTCCTCGATCAGCGTGATCTCGTCGGCGAGGGCGTCGAGTTCCCCCGCGATCTCCTGCAGTTCGGGAGAGAGCTGGGCGTCGGCGCAGCCGGCGGTCACGTATGCAACCACGCCCGCCGCGAGCGCGCCGCACACGGCGATGAGGGCGAGCGGACGCATGTGGACTCCTCCGGGGGAGCGATGTGGCGCGTCGGGACTGGCGCGATTGTACAACGCGCGACGGGGACGGTCAAGCGAGGATACGACGGGGGGTCTGACCGAACTGGGTAGGTAGGTTCGCCCCCCGCCCGCTCGCTGGAAGGGCAAAGGCCTCCTCCCGCGTCCCGAGCTGCGCTCGGGCCACCCCCTCCTTCAGCGGAGCGCATCAGTTGCGCGTGTTCCTGTGTCACCACAGGGGAGGTGGCTACCTCGGCCCCGTCAGGTGCCGCTATTG
>JALGUI010000476.1 GCA_029820915.1 Candidatus Zipacnadia bacterium
GATGTTCTCGGCGGTGGTCTCCGCGCCCAGCGCCTCATCGCCCTCGTTCGCGTGCAGGTCGAAGTGCAGCCCGAAGAACGCATCCTTGCGCCGCAGCGGCTTGTCGGCCATGGTGCTCGACCTCCTGGCAGTCGCTACCCGTCGCGCGTGCCGGAAAGAGTGATGACCTGTACGTGGAAGCGCTCGTCGCCGAACGCGCCGTAGTGCACGTCGCCCGCCGGCCCGATGGCGACCGGCGGCCCGATCGCCGTTCGTGCTGTGCGCGGCGCCACCACCATCCTGCGCCACCCGCCATCGGCGCCGAAGCCGTGTACGCGGGCGTCCACCTCCAGCGGCGCCATCGCCTCGCTGCTGGGGTACGCGCAGGCTCCCCAGTAGGAGAGGAACACGTTACCCGCCCGATCCATCGCCATGTGCTGGGGCGGCGCCCATCCGGCCTGCGGGTCGAAGTCATCGCCGGCCTCCCGGCCGTCCGGGATGAGCCGGAGGTCGGGCAGCGCCTCCCCATCCGCGCCGAAGCGCAGCAGGCGCGTCAGCGGCCCGCCCTGTCCGTCGGGCTCCAGGCAGAAGGTGACGCCGTTCGTGCCGACATCGCTTCCGCGCCGCCACCCGATCCAGTCCTGCTCCGGCCCGAGCTTCGCCAGCACGGGCCCTGTCCAGCCCTCGATCGGCGTCCCCGCGTTCGCGGCCCCCAGATAGAGGTTCGCGTCTGCGTCCCAGCGCACGCCCGTGACCTCAGGCCAGACGATGCCCAGCTCCCGGCGAAGCTGGCAAACGATCTTCTCCTCGCCCCTGAGCTCGTGCCGGATGTAGATGGCCTCGTCGATCGAGGAGCTGAGCATTCTGCCCTGGGCGTCGAACACGATGGGCCGCGCATCCGGCTCGCACAGCATGACGCTGCGGCCATCCGGGGACGCCGCGAACCCCATCATCGCGCTCACGAACTGCCAGGGAAGCCCGCGGAAGCCGTCCGGGAGCTGGTGCGGCTCATGCGGCTCGTTGCTCGGATGCAGGCCGATGCCTGCGCCCTGGAGGAGTTCGCCACTGCGGCTGAAGCGCCTGACCTCGAAGGGCTGTGTGGTCAGCCACACATCCCCGCCGGGATCGACGTGCAGCAGCATCAGCGCCGGCCTGCCCTCCTGTGCCCGGGTGAGCAGATTGCCCTGATAGATGCCGAAGTCCGAGTCCCTGTAGTCGTAGGCAAGCGAGAACAGCTCGGCCCGCGCCGCCGGTGCCTCCGGAGGCGCATAGAGCAACGCGAAGGCCGCACAGGCGATGATCGTGGGTCGCGATGCCATTACCGTCCCCCCTCCATGCCTGCCTGCAGCCGCAGGCGCATGACGCGCATTCCGTCTGCCGCTGGCAGCAGGTAGTAGATGCCCTGACTCGCGTCAACCGCGACGGGGCTGCTCAGGCCGTCGCTGGCGAACGTGACACTCGGTACCGTCACCAACGCCAGCAGCTCGCCGGCAGGGCTGAACTTGTGGACCACGTAGTCGCTCTTGATCGCCAGCGGCGTCTCGCTGACCTCCGCGGGGAGCCGCACCTCCTCCGGCTGCTCCCGCTCCACGGGGCAGGGGAGGTAGACGTTCTGCTGCCGGTCGAAGCAGGGCGTGGCGCACGGCGGCCACGATCCCTCCGGGTGTACGAGTCGCCGCGTGCCGACCAGATCGCCCTCCCGGTCCCATGTATGCAGGCGCACGTTCTGCGGCGTGTTCTCCGAGTCGAACTGGTAGGTGTAGCCGTCCGGCCCACAGCAGTAGCCCGGGCGCTTGCCCAGGTACTGCAGATCGGGCGAGAAGACGTACCACTCAGTCTCAGTGTCCGCGCCAGGCTCCTGCTCCTCGGCCTCGCCCAGAAGGTAGAGCCCATCCCGGTCATCGGTGGCGAGTCGCCCGTACGCCAACAGGTCCAGGTTGCCGATCCAGTCCACGGTCGTCTCATGCTCGAGCTGCCAGAGGACCTTCTCTTCGCCACGCCGCTCGATGAGTCGCCAGTAGCAGTCGGCGCGACTGGTTACCGCCTCGCCCGAGGGATCGATGACCAGCATGTGCTGGTGGAAGGTGTCGGCGAGCAGATAGACGAAGCCCCGCGCATCTGCCGCGTAGCCCCTGATGCCCCCGATCATCGCCAGCCAGTTCCACTCGCCCCAGCGCTGCTCCTGGATATCACCCTCCACCTTCCCGACCGACCGCAGCGGCTCGCCGTCGGGGCTGAAGCACTTGACCGCCAGGTTCTGGCCGTCCTTCAGCCAGATGTTCCCGTGGCGGTCGAGCTGGAGGTGGCAGGGACCTCCGCGCTCGCCGGTTTCACCGGCGTAGGGCGAGAGGCCGACCTCCCCGGGCGCGTCACCCCACGGGATGGTGAACAGCGTCTCCTCGACATAGACCTCCTGCGCCGACG
Source organism: Candidatus Zipacnadia bacterium (assembly GCA_029820915.1). Classification (GTDB taxonomy): domain Bacteria; phylum Armatimonadota; class Zipacnadia; order Zipacnadales; family UBA5352; genus JALGVA01. The sequence continues at coordinate 2,404 of JALGUI010000476.1, forward strand.
GCGCGCCGGCGGCGGCAATGGCCGCCAGCAGCGCGAGCGGCGCGCATGCTCTGCACCGGCATCGCATCCGCCTTCCCCCTCCTCGCGACTCAGTCGTTCTCGTCGCCCCAGATCTGCAGCTCGGCGATGGTGAGGTAGGTGCGGCCCTCCATCAGGTGCAGCCGCAGCCGCAGCCTCTGCGCCTGCAGGTCCAGCTCGTCGAAGGTGTTCCAGCCGTCCACGACCTCGTCGAGCACCGCGATCGGCGTCGCGCCTGCGCGCGGATCACCCTCGGCGGGCAAGAGCTCGATGCGCGACGTGCCGTGCGCGCGCCGCGACGGGTCGCAGTTGACCTTGAGCGCGATGCGGTCGATCCGATAGGTGTCCTGCAGGTCGAACAGCAGCTCGCCGGTGGGCCGGCCCTGCCAGTAGGCGTAGCTGCACGGCTGGCGGGAGTAGTCGTAGCCGTCGTCGCCATCGGTGAGCGCACCCGCGGTGAACGGGATCGGGCCC
>JALGUI010000477.1:0-5451 GCA_029820915.1 Candidatus Zipacnadia bacterium
CGTGGAGCTGGATAGCGCGACCGAGGCCTGGATCGACCTCGACGCCGAGGAGCGCTGCCCGACCGGCGTGCCGAACTCCGTCGGCGGCGGCTGGTCGCACCACATCATCGGCTACGTGCGCGATGCCGACCTGCAGCCCGGCGACGTCATCCGCGTAGTCTATGGCGACACCACCTGGGGCGAGGATGGCGTCGAGGCCCAGCGCGTGTGCCCGACGCCCAAGGACCGCTTCCACGCCTACGTGGATGCCCAGGGAACGCGCGAGTTCCTCGAGCTGCCCGGCGATGAGCTGACGGTGACCGTGGTCCCGACGCCGCCGGCGCAACTCAACGTGGTGGCGCCGTCAGTGGTGGATCCGGGCCAGCCCTTCGAGGTGAAGCTGGCGGTGATGGACGAGTTCCGCAATCGCCCCGACCGCAGCTTCGTGGGCGAGGTGCGGGTAGGCAGCGCGAACCCGCGCATGGCGGTCACGGGCGGCGTGACCTTCAGCGAGGCGGACGCGAACCTGGCGGTGGTCGAGGGCGCGAGCACGGACGAGCGCGGGGTGCATCGCGTCGGCGCCGAGTTCGCCACCGGCGGGCGCCGCTGCCTGAGCAACCCAGTCTGGTGCACCGAGCGCGACCTGAACATCTACTGGGGCGACCTGCACTGTCAGAGCATGTGGCACTCGGACTCGATCGGCACGCCCGCGGAGGGCTACGCGTACGGCCGCGACGTCGCGCTGCTCGACTTCATGGCCATCACGGACTCGAGTGGGCACCTCAAGGAGGACGGCTGGCGGGAGACGCAGGAGGCCACGCGCGACTTCCACGCGCCCGGCAAGTTCGTGACCTTCAAGGGCTTCGAGTACGGCGGCCACGGCGGGCGCGGGCATCACAACGTGATCTTCCGCGAGTTCGAGATCGAGCCGGTGCTCGAGGAGCTACGCGGGGCGGACTACGACACGTTCTTCCGCTACCTGCTGGAGCGCGAGGACGAGGTCATGGCCATCCCGCATCACACGAAGTCGTGGACCGACTGGGACTGCTATGACCAGGACATGGAGCCGCTGGTGGAGGTGTACTCGTGCTGGGGTTCGGGCGTGGAGCACAACGATCCGCTGTGGGAGAAGTCGGAGAAGCCGGGCTCGGGCGTGTTCAATGCGCTGGCGCGGGGCTACCGCTTCGGCTTCATCGGCTGCGGCGACAGCCATGCGGGGATGCCCGGCCGCTCGTACCCGCAGGACCGGCAGTGGTGCGTCATGCGCAAGAGCGGCTTCACGGGGGTCTACGCGCTGGAGCTCACGCGCGACGCGATCTTCGACGCGCTGGCGGCCCGCCGCACCTACGCCACCACGGGCGTGCGCATGATCCTCGAGTTCTCGGTCAACGACGTGATGATGGGCGGGGAGCTGGGCCTGGCGGTCCCGACGACTGCGCGCATCATCCGCATCCACGCCATCGGCGAGAACGACATCGCGTACCTGAAGATCGTGAAGAACAACGAGACGCTGTTCGTGCGCGACTGCTCGGGCGATGACGAGTACTTCGAGTACTACGACACGACCGAGGCGCGGGACGGCGACTGGTACTACGTGCGCGTGGTGCAGGTGGACGAGGAGACGGGCTGGTCGAGCCCGGTGTGGGTAAACCTCAGGGCATAGGGGAGCGGCTTTGGGCGCGAGGAGGGGCATCGAGCTTGCGTGGGATTCTGTCGCTGGCCGCGCTGATCGCGTGCAACACCGTCACGGCGGTTGAGTGGACGCCTGACCTCGCGAACACGCCCGGCCTGCACACGACGACGCTCGCGATCGAGGCGCGCATTGACGGCGCACCGCCGGCCGCACTCGTGATCGATCTCCGCACTCTGGACGAGGGCCTCTGGCGGTGCCGCTGGCCTCTGGACGAGCGCGGCGCGGTCAGGCTGGCCCTCACGACGCGCGACTTCCAGGCCGTCCGGCGCGGCAACACCGGTCAGGACCTGCACTTCGCCCACGTCATCTCGGCCTCCATCACCCGCGACGGCGTGAGCGACGACGATGATGGGGTGCGCTACCCGTGGGAGAGCGACCCGGCGCCCGTGAGCATCGATGGTGAGCGCTGGTGGCCTGGCCTGCACCGGAACAACGCGGGCCACTTCGGCTGGCGCTGGGAGCCTAACGGGCTGCTGATCAACAACGCGAACTTCGACCAGATCGAGCGCTCCTGGTACTACTTCAAGCCCGGCCGCGAGCCCAACGAGACCTTCCGCTTCCTGTTTGGCGTGCCCGGCGCAACCCCAGCAACCGACGAGCAGGCCGAGGCGGATGCCGACTCCAAAGAGCCGCCGAACGCCCTTGCGACGGACGCCATCGAGGCTGACTGGGTGACGTTCCGGTGGCGCAAGCGCATGTCCCTCGACGAACGCGAGCACTTCCAGGAGCTTCGCTACAGCGCGATGGCGGTGGGCGTGCAGGTGGAGACTGACGCGCCCGTGTTCGCGGTCTCATTCACCGACCGCGAGCAGCCGCGCGCGCCCGCGGGCGTGGTCGTGCCGACCACCGAGGGCCCGGCGCTGCTGCGCGATACCGAGGCGGTCGATCCCGCAGCGATGGCCGCGAACTGGCTGGTGCTCCTGTCGGCGGATGGCAGCCCGGAGATCCCGGTCATGCTTGTGTTCGAGCACCGGCCCGACGCGCTGGCGGTCGGCGATGGCCGGATGCTCATCCGCCGCGAGGCGGGCGTGGGGACCGTGGCAGTCGGAACCCCCTTCGGCGTCTACCCGCAGGCGGTGGACCTGCTGGAGCAGTGGGGCGGGGATGCGAGGGCTATCCCGCAGGACCGCCTCGCCCTGTTCGCCGAGCTGCTGGCGGCGTACCCGTGGCGGTGCACCGAGCACTTCCGCGTCGATGGCGGATGGGTGACCGTCCGCAACGAGCTGAGCTTCCTGCCGTGGCAGGATGACTGGGGCACGAAGCCGCCGCCTCGCGCGCCGCTGCCGCCGCTGGTCGCCTACTCCATCGAGGAGGGCCACCTCCCGGCGGACTGCGTCGCTGCACACAGCGACACCGGCATTCCCACGAAGTGGGGCCCCCACTGGGTGCAGGAGGGGACGACCGCCGAGTACAGGCTGCCCATCCCCGACGCATGGGACTTCGCGCCGCTGGGCGTGTCGGCGTGGTCGGAGCATCCGACGGCCATGCGCATCGTGGCGAACTCGCTGGCCTCCGAGCACCTCGCGTCCCTGCGCATCGAGCGCCCCCGGCCAAGCATCTACCCGCACTACAACACGCACGACTTCGCGGCGGGCGCGTGGCGGGCGGCGAGCTTCCTACCGACGGACGAGCGTCAGACCATGCGCCGGGACACTCACGTGCGGGTGCAGTGCGGCCTGTTCCCGCAGAACTACCTGCTGCGCCGTGACCCCGTCACCGGCGCGACTTACCTGGGCTGCAGCTTCGTGTGGGGCAGCCCCGTGCCGCCGAACGATGACGGACACGGCGACATCGACTACTGGCAGGGCCTGGTGCTGTACGGGCTCTATACGCACGCGAAGTACGCCGGTGACTGGGAGCTGATGCGTGCGCACTGGCCGCTGATCCGGTCGCTCGCGAGCTACTGGGAGGCGACGAGTAGCTGGGCCTTGATGGGGCCGGGCGCCCGCGAGGCGGGGGAGATGTACGGGGGCGACATGGCCACCGCCGGATACGCTGGCCTGGTGGGCTTCCACCGCTTGGCCGAGCGGCTCGGGTCGCGGTTCGAGCGCGATCTGGCCGCATACCTCCTAGCGAAGAACGCGGTGCCCATGGCGGCCAAGCTCGGGTTCCTGGACCACGCGCTGGCGATGATGCACCAGGAGGCGCGCTACGCGAAGATGCCGTCCACAGGCTTCGGCGAGCGCTGGGTGGCGTCATTCCCGTCGGTGCGGCCCGAGTTGCGCGATCACAGCTCGGGCGACATCTGGTGGCGCACCGGGTGCCTGGGGCCCCAGAGCGTCCAACCCGAGGTCATGGACCTGTATATGCAGCGCTGCCCGGACGACCTGCGGCGCTTCGAGGCCGCGTTCATCGAGCGCTGCCCGAACGAGGTGCTGGCCACCCACAACGAGATACGCGTGCCGCCGCACATCGCTGCACGGGCGTGGCTGGGCGGCGAGATGCTCGACAGCGCGCGCGACCTGATGGAGCGTTGGCGGCGCTGGTACCTGCTACGCGACGCGCACGTGGCGGCGATCATGGCGGCCTGGGATGTGCCGGTGCGGCTGGTGGATTGGGCGCCGGCGTACATAGGGCAGGCTCGGTGGGACGCCCGGAGCCGTGAGGCCACCATCGTCATCGACGTGCCGGAGGGTGGCTGCGAGCTGCAGTGGGCGGCGTCCGAGCCGGTGGCGGCAGTCGCCGTGGACGCGCGCAGCGCCGGATACGACGTCAGTCAGCAGCGTGAGCAGTGGGTCCTCTACTCATGCGACCTGCCCGGAGGCCGTCACCGCGTGCGCATCGGGGTTGGGCCGGCGGGCGACTGAACTCAGAAGAGCGGCACCGTCAGCCGCACACCGCCCTGCTTAGCACTCTCGTGCGCGAGTACGCCGGGCAGGCAGAAGTCCATCGACCGCGCCTCGTCGAAGGGCGCAGGCGTGTCGTTCACGATGGCGTCCACGAACTCGTCCACCATCACCTGCAGATGGTCCCGGCCGTCATCGCGCTCGTGCCAGGACATCGGCCAGTCGCGCCAGCCCGGCTCGGGGTCTGTCGAGATCAGCACGCGCAGGGCCTCCGGGTCGCGGTAGTCGGTGTTCATCACTCGGATGGACCCCTCGGTGCCGTAGAGCGCCGCCATCCAGACGAAGGGGTGGCTGAGCATGAAGCCGTTGGTGAGACTGATGATGCGCCCGCCCTCGGTCTCGAGCACGGCGGTCTCGAGCGGGAAGACATCGCGGGAAGACATCTATCCCGGCGACCTCCTGCCGTCCGCCGACGATCCCCGTCGCGTTGATGCAGCGGTCGCCCATGAGGTGCAGCAGCGGGCCCAGGGTGTGCGACGAGTAGGCCAGCGGCGGCAGGTCGGTGAAGCGCCAGGATTGCGTGTGCGACGCATCCGCCGCCGACAGCGGGCGGGCGGGCCGGCAGTCATGCGTGTACTCGGCCATGCCGCCAATGATCTCGCCCAGCGCGCCGTCCGCGACCAACGCCTCCAGCCGTCCGCACCAGCCCATGTAGATGTAGTCCTCAGCCAGCATGTACTTCAGGCCGCGCTCGCGCGCGAGGCCGACGATCTCCCGCGCCTGGTCGGATCTCCCGCGCCTGGTCGGCGGAGTAGACGTTGGGCGTCTCGACCAGCACGTGGGCACCGGCCTCCAGCGCCGCGATCGACTGCGGCGCATGCAGCGGGCCGGGGGTGATGACGGCCACCAGATCGGGCTTCGTCTCGTCGAGCATCTCGTCGAAGTCCGCGAAGCCCGCGATGCCCGAGTGCTCCGCGAGCTTCTCCGGGCGGG
>JALGUI010000477.1:5457-6969 GCA_029820915.1 Candidatus Zipacnadia bacterium
GCCTGCAGGAGCCTGACGAAGGTTGCGCCTCGGTTGAGGCCGGCGACGGCGCAGCGCAGGGGCATGTGGATCACCTTCGGATGCGAGCGTTCTGGCCTGGGAGAGCCCGAGCCTCCGGACACCGCGCAGCTAACGCAGCCCGAGCATCTTGCGTACGATCCAGCGTATGGTGCCCTCGGGCAGCCCGGTCGGTCGTCCTCGCGATCCACCGTACGCCGTACGGAGGGCGCATGTTCACATGCGCCGCCGTTCGCCGTTGGCTATCCGTGCCACGGGCGCCTCGCCCGTGGGCTGTTCCGCACATCGCGACCAGCGGGACGACGCACGGGCAGGAGTGCCCGTGCCACGGAACGGGAACGGCAGCGGCGCTTCGCGCCGGCCCCGGCGTGAGGTCGCCTGCGAGCTCCGCGCGGGGCTGCAACGGCAACAGCCGGAGACCACGGCGCACGGCAACGGCTGAGGGCGGCTGCGCCGCCCCGACGGGCGAGGCGCCCGGAAGGTCGCAGGCGACCTCGGTACCTGCTACGCAGGACACAGGGCGGCAGGGCACGACTACAACGGCCGACGACGACAACAGCCGACGCATGTGAAGAGCCTGTCCGGAAAGGGTCAAATCGGCCCGAATCGGGCGCGCGATGCCCAAGTTCACCCCTGTCAAGCTGTACGCGAATCGGGCCCGAATGGGGCATTTCCGGGCTTTCCGGACAGCCTCTGAACATGCGTCGCTCCGGACGACAACAGCAACGGCTGAGGGCGGCAGCGCCGCCCCGATGAGCGAGGCGCTCGTCGCACAGGACGCGTCCGCTACTGCAGGATCAGCCAGCCGCGCGACTGCAGGTCCCAGTTGGCGGCAGAGGTCGGGAACCAGTTCGAGATCTCCAGGTACTCGCGGTCGCCGATCACGTTGCGCACGAAGTTCATCTTCACCAGCGTGGTGCGCGACGCATCGACACCGATCTCCGTCAGCGGCACCGAGAACTCGACGGTCCAGCCCTCGCCGGGCATCCGCCGCGCGGCCGCCCGGATGTCGCCATCCCACGTCGCGTCCTTGTGCAGCATGTCATACAGGTTCGGCGTCTCCTGGCTGTTGAGGATCAGTTGGAAGAAATCGTCGGGCTCGGTCGCGTCCGGCGAGTTGAGGAGCAGCTCCACCGAGTCGTCGCGCCACACGCGCCCGTCGCGGCCGGCCGAGGCCACGTAGTACTCCTCCTTCTCCTGATCGCAGCGCGCCGCGACGTAGAGCCGCTCGCCATCGTGTACCATGCGGAAGGTCGTGACGTACTCGGCGGGCGTGCCCTTCTGCAGCACGAAGAAGCCGCCGTAGACGGGCACCTGCTCGCCGCCGACGCTCTGCCAGACGCCATCGCTCAGGTCGCCGTCGATGGTGGGCGTGGCGTCCGTGCGCAGGGCCATGGCCACGCGACCGGCCGAGAAGGAGACCTCGTCGAGCAGCACCTTCTCGCCCGGCGACAGCTCCCGGCCGCCCAGCGCCTCGCGCGCCACGCGCACGAG
>JALGUI010000478.1 GCA_029820915.1 Candidatus Zipacnadia bacterium
GATCACTACCAGCTCCGCCCGCGCCTCATAGACGGGCGTCGCCAGCACGATGTACCCCACCGCGATCCCGACGCACCCCGCGAGCACACCAAGCAGCAGCCACCTGCGGCGCCACAGCAGCCGCAGGTGGTCGCGCGTGGTCATCGGCTCATACCGGTCGTCGGCCATAGCCTTAGAAGAGCAGGCGCAGCAGTCCTGAGATCCCGAGCAGCATGCGCGCCGCCTCGTCGCGCGAGACCGCGCTCTTGTGGGGCACGAACACGATGTCGCCCGGCTGCAGCCTCGGGTTCTCGATCTCGGTGTCCCCCAGCATCAGGGCCTGCGCGTCGATGAAGGTCATCTGCGGCTCGCCGTCGGCGCGGCGCCACAGGATGGTCTGCGTGGGGCGCGAGCCGTCCTGCGACCACCCGCCCGCGGCGGCCAGCGCGTCCATCAGCGTCATGTCGGGATCGATCGGGAGCAGGCCCGGGTGCACGACCATGCCCAGCACCGCCACCCGGTCCACCTCGCGCGGCAGGATCAGCGTGTCGCCGTCGGCCACCAGCGGGTCGTCCCCGGCCTCGCCCTGCAGGAGCGCCTCAAGGTCCACCGGCTGCGAGGAGCCGTCGCCGCGCACCAGCAGCGCCGCCGTCAGGCGCGCGTCGTCCTCGACCCCGCGGGCCAGGGCGACGGCATGCGAGACGCGGTCGCCCTCGTCGAAGTCGTACTTGCCGGGAGCGGCGAAGGCGCCGACGAGCGTGACGCGCCGCGCCAACTCCGGGACCACGATCAGATCGCCCGGCTCGAGCGGCGGGTTGCCCGCCGCATCCCCGCTCTCGACGATGGCCGCCAGGTCGAGGTCGATAGCCGCGCCATCGGCGCGCACAAGCCGGCCGACCTGAGCCGCCTCCTCGCGAAGCCCGCCGGCCGCGGCCAGCGCGTCGGCGGCGCGATCGCCCTCTTCGGCCGGGTAGCGCCCCGGCGCCCGCACCTGTCCGACCACGCTCACCAGGAACTGGGCGCTCACCACGAGCGTCTCGCCCGGAGCGATGGTGGCTGCGCCTCCGGGCGCGCGGCCCGCGAGCCCGGCGAGCACGTCGATGCGCGTCTGGCCGCCATCGCGGTCGATGAGCACGCCGTAGCGCGGGGCGGCCGACGGGCTCAGGCCGCCCGCCAGCGCGATCGCCTCAGCGACGGTCACGGGCTCCCGCACGCTCACCGCGCCGGGCGAGCGCACGGCGCCCACCACGTAAACGGGCTCGGCGTACCGGCGCACCAGCCGCACCGAGACCTGTGGCTCGCGCAGCTCGGCCTGCAGCGCCTCGGTGACGGCCTCGGCGACCTCGAGCACCGTCCTGCCCGCCACCTGCAAGTCCCCCGCGACCGGCACGTTGATCTTGCCGTCCGGGCGCACGGTCGCCGACTCGACGCTGAAGTCGGCATGATAGAGCACCCGGATCGAGATGACGTCATCGACGCCGAGACGGTACGCGCCGTCATCCGCCACCGCGGGCGCGGCCGCGCCAGCCGTCAGGACGGCGGCGCACAGCGCCGCCCGGCCCCAGAGGTAACGCAGGTTGGCCGTGCGCATCATCGTGGATCGCGTCCCGTCCTACATAGCTCGCGAGGTCCCAAGTCTACCGGACGCCGGCGGCCGCGGCAAGCGCCGCACGTTCCGGGCGATCACTGCCAGAGCGCCAGCGCGATGTTCGCCAGCCAGCCGGCGCCGATGACCGCGAGGAACGCCCTGGACGCCCACGGCCGCCGCAACGGCTCAGGAACCAAGGGGGCCCCGCGCGCCAGCGTCCAGGTCGCCCACAACGCCACCAGCCAGCCGCCGGCGTAGAGCGCGGGCCCGAGCACATGTGCGCCGAAGGCGGCCGCCATCTCGCCGCGCGCCATGTGCGCCAACGACGTCGTCATCCCGCACATCGGGCACGGCAGCCCGGTGAGCCAGCGGAATATGCAGGGCACGAGGAAGAGCTGGACGTGCGTGCCGTGGCCCGACGGATCAGGCGTCAGCAGCGCGGGCACGACGATGATCGCCACCGCGATCAGCAGCGCCGCGGCGCTCTCGATCCGGTCGCCGGGCTGATGACGCCGATCGCCGGCCTCGGTGGCGTTGGGCGCGTGTCCGTGCTGCTGCGCACTCATGGCAGGATGCTTCTCCGGCGGGCGGGGGTGCGCCTTCGCGGCCATGATACCACGCTGCCGGGCCGGTGTCACGGAGCGGGGTGTGCGGCGCCTTCCGCACGCACCCAGACCTCGATGCGTGCGAAGGGGTAGAGCCAGTCCTGGGCGGGCGGCCGGCGCGTCTGCCCGGCCCGGGCGAGGCCCGTCGGACCGGCCGCAACCCGGTAGCCGGCCTCGGACAGCGCGCTCACGAAGGCTCGTAACTCTGGATCGTCCTCGCGGCGCGGCCCGTCGATCTCGAAGCCGGTCAGCACCACGGCGTCCGGCAGCTCGCGGCGCAGCGCCTCTGCATCCAGACCGAGGACCGCCAACTCGCGCACGGGCCGCCGGTAGGTGGCCCAGACCGGGTTGTCGCGCAGCGCCACGCCGCCGTTGCAGTAGTCCACCGGCGGGTGATGGAACCACGGCTCGGTGATGAGGCCGACGCTGCCGTCCGGCGGCACACGCCGCTCGATGACCCTCAGCGCCTCGGCCCGCGCGTCGATGGTAACCAGCTCGCGCAGCATACGATGGTCAAGCAGGCCTGCGCCGTACACGCACGCGATGAGCACGAGCGCGATCGCGCCGGCTGTCCCCCACACCAGCAGCCGACCCCGCGCCACACCCAGCAGGTCATCGGCGACGAGCCCGCCGGCCAGCACGGCCAGCACGGGCAGCAGCGGCACCTCGTAGCGGGCGTAGCGCACCTGGGCGCTGCCGATCACGGCGAAGGCCAC
>JALGUI010000479.1 GCA_029820915.1 Candidatus Zipacnadia bacterium
CGTCGAGCCCAGGCGCCTGCGCCTGCGCGTGGAGGTCTTCGACTTTGCGCTGCCCGTCGAGCAGCATCTGAAGACCATCTGGGGCATGAGCGAGGCGAACTTCGGCAGGTTCTACGGTGAGCGGTACGACGACGAGCTCGCGTGGCAGTTCTTCGACATGTTCCTCGACCACCGCCTGTCGGCGGCGAACCTCTACCGCACTCACCCGACCGGTGACCCGGAGAAGGACTCGCCCTATCACCTCGCGAGCGTTGACGCCCTGCGGCGGCTGAAAGAGCGCGGCTCGGGCTGGTGGAACGTGGGCTACGTGCTGGCCCCGAAGCACGCGTACCTGCAGGCCTACGTGGAGATGCTGCGGCCGGAGATCGAGCGCGTGCGCGCGGCCGACTGGCCCGCCGACCGCATGGGGCTGTACTTCCTCGACGAGACCAGCGACTTCGAGACGCTGGGGCGCGCCGCGGAGGTCATGAAGGCCGCCTTTCCCGACATCCCGCTGATGACCACCGGCTACGATCGCAGCTACGGGCTGGAGGACTCGCCCGCCTCGCGCGCCCTCGACATCTGGGTGCCGCTGACGCCGCGCTACCACGAGGACCGCGCGAAGATCGAGCAGGGGCGCGCGCTCGGCAAGCAGGTGTGGTGGTACATCTGCGTCGGCCCGCGCAACCCGCACGCGCTCAACTGGTTCGTCGAGTTCCCGGCGATCCGCGCGCGGCTCCTGATGGGCGCGGCGGCGCGCAGGTACCAGGTGGACGGCTTCTTGTACTACCGCGTCGCGGGCTGGAGGTCGAACGACGCGCCGATCACCGACGGGCCCATCACCGACTGGAACCCGGTCTACAGCGGGACGCTGCCCGACGGCGACGGCCAGATCATCTGCGCCGGGCCGGACGGGCCGCTGACCACGGTGCGCTTCGAGAACATCCGCGACGGCATCGAGGACTACGAGTACTGGTGGCTGCTGGACGAGCTGGTGGCCGGCGGCGAGGCGCCCGCGAGCCCGCTGCGGGAGGCGCGGGCGGTGCGGCAGGTGCCCGACGAGCTGCTCACGTCGCTGGAGCAGTACTCCGAGGACCCGGAGGTGCTGGCGGCGGTGCGCCTGCGGCTGGCGCGGGCGATCGAGCGGCTGCGGCACTAGCGAACGACGGCCCGTACCGTAGGGATGGACCAGCGAGCGCCCGGGCCGTCATGGCGGGTGGGCCTCCTCCGGCGCGCGATCCCAGCGCGGAGCATCGACCAGCAGCGACCCGCCCGGGCGGTAGCGCAGGTCAGTGTGGCGCGCCAGCACCTCGGCCAGCTCGTCAAGCTTGTCGGGCAGGTGGCTGAACAGGCCCACGTTGTCCCAGCCGAGATGGATCTCCTCGGGGCCACGCTCTCCCGCGACCTCAAGGAAGGCGGCGGCCCTGTACGGTGTGAAGAGCCCGATCATGGTCACACGGATGTCAACGGCGTCGAGGCGATCCCACGGGATGAACCGCTCCTCGCCCCGCCAGTTGCGGAAGACGAGACCGTTCTCAAAGACGAGCAAGCGCTGGCGGATAGTGCGGACGATGGATGCGACGCCCAGCACGATGAACAGGCCTCCCGCCAGCACGGCAATCGCCCTCACTGCGATCTCCTCGACCGCGCTGCCCTCGAAGCCGTCGGGCACAAGGGCCGCGGAGACCATCCCGCCGCCGAACACGAGCGCGATGATCCCCGGCAGCCAATCCGGCTGCGCGACACGAAGCGTGCCCAGAAGCTCGCCGCGCGGGGCGGTCATGGGCGCGGGGCCTCCTCGGCGGTGGGGCGGCGCCAGACGGCCTCCTCGCGGTGGCGCCACCACCCCGGCTCGGTCGCCTCGACTTGGACCAGCCGCAGGCGCCGGACGATGGCCGTACGCAGACTGATGGTCTCACCGGGGACGGCGCCCAGCCACGAGGCGAGCCGCACGGTGGCCGGGCCGCGGTCGCGCGCGACCTCGACCTCCAGATAGCCGCGCGGATACTGGCCCGCCAGCTCGACCTGGCGCACGCCCACGATGTGCTCCCACGGCACGACGCGCTCGCGCCCCAGCCAGTCGGTCAGGTCCAGGCCGTCCCAGGCGAGGCGCACGCGCGAGTTCACCTCTTCGAGCAGCGGCCTGAGGCCCCTCGACATTGCCCACGCGATCAGCAGCCCCATGACCGCGAAGAAGATCGGGCTGGTCATCGGCTCCTTCGGAGAGGCCCACCAGCCGGCCCAGGCCCCCGTCAGGCCGATGAGGATCCCGACCACGACCAGCAAGCCCAGGGCCATCTCGCGGCCGCCCGCGCAGACGCGGTAGGTGCGCTCCGCCACGCGCGCCGCCGAGGGCTCCCAGCCCGCGCGCTCCCAGACGACGTCGCCGGTCGGCGCGTCCTCGGCGGGCATCGGGGCGGCGGCCTGCAGGCCGGCCCGCTCGGCGATCTCCCCCGTCAGCCGCCACGCCTGGCGATGCCACCACCGGCCGGGGTAATCGATGACCTCGACATCCGTGGGCCCGCCCGGCCGGAGGGTGTGCAGCTCGACGCGCGCCCGGTCGAGGCGGCGCCACAGGGAGCTTCCGTAGCGCCAGGTCCAGACCACGCGGGTGATGTCGGCCAACCGGACGCACCAGGTCATGCGTCGGCGCCAGTCGCAGCGGCAGACGCGGTCGTGCTCGAGGACGACGGCGGTGTTGTGGGTGACGAGGAGCACGTAGAGGCTGACCGCCGCCACGGGAAGGGCGAGGAGTACCGAGGCCGGGTCGCGCTCCATTAGGAGCGCCAGCGACAGCAGAGCCACCAACCCGCCGAACATGTATCCGCTCGGATGGGTCATGGGGAAGATCGTGGCTTGCGTCTCGTCAGTTGCGCTCACGGCCCATCCGCCCCTGACCTCACCCAGACGGCCTCGCCCTCACGGAAGACGCGGGTTGTGCCGTCGTGCGCCGGGCGCACGGTGGGCCTCCCCCTCGCGGCGCGAACGGACAGCGGTGGACAGCAACGGCATCCGGGCGACGGTGCCGGTCACTCAGGATGAGTCCGCTACCGGTCGGCGCCGCCGGGCGCACGGGATGAGCTTGCGATCGGTCGGCTAGTCCAGCGTCACCGTGGTGCCCGCCTCGGCCGACTCGACCGCGGCGTTCATGACGCGCAGGACCGGGAGCATGTCGGAGATCGACGCGATCGGCTCCTCGCC